>JASICF010000453.1 GCA_030044775.1 Candidatus Sulfotelmatobacter sp.
ATCAAACGCTCAGCTTGAGACAAAGGCATGAGTCCGCGAAAAACATGTTGTGCAATCGCATGCGTCCATTCTGCAAGGTGCAGAGGGGTCAGAAAAATGCGGTCGCCGGATGTAAACAGTTTGTCTGCAAGTGCGGAATAGCTGTCCTGAACGTAGGGAGAAACCAGAAGACCGGTATCAGCGTAGGAACTCAATAACGTCCTCGCTCCTCGATAACAATATCAGCGCCTGGAAGGATTTTGTCGCCAAAGATTTCCTTCCGCCGGGCGGCAAAATCGGGCCATTGCACCGGCTTGTCTGCTTCTCTTTCGGGAACAATGCGGGCGATCAGCTTGTTGCGTTCCCGCAGCTCAACGGTTTTTCCCGAGCGCAGCCAGGCCTTGAGCTTCTTGGTGTCGCGGAGCTGCCGCATGTTCACCGATGGCATATATACAATGTGACACATTATGTGTCACATTGTCAAAAGAGACATTCCGCCGTTGGCTGGGAACTATCCCGACAACTATTAACGTGGAATAGGAATCCCAAGCCTGGCACTCGAAGACGATCATGCAAAGAATCTACATTCTCGCCCTGATCGCCCTCGTTGCAGGCAACTGCATCGGGCAAAGCGCAGACAGCATTATTCAAAACTCGGTGCGAGCGAATTCAAAAGATTGGAATGCCGCTCCGGAATACAGCTGTTTCGAGCGCGATCGCGAATCCGATGGAGGAACCAAGACTTTTGAAGATCTGATGATCTTTGGCTCGCCTTACGAGCGGCTTATCGAGGTGAACGGGAAGCGGCTTCCCAGCACTCAACAGGAGCAGGAGCGCCAAAAGCTCCAGCAGACGATTGCCGAGCGGCGCAATGAGTCGCAGCGAGAGAGAGCCCAGCGTATCGCGAAATACGAAAAGGACCGCAAACGCGACCGCTTAGTGATGGAGCAGTTGACCCAAGGGTTCAATTTCAGACTCGTGGGCGAGCAGAAGCTGGATGGCCACGATGTTTATGTGCTGAAAGCCACTCCTCGGCCCGGTTACCGGCCGCCGAACATGGAGACCCAGGTGCTCAAAGGCATGGAAGGCAGGCTTTGGATCGACAAAGAAACCTACCAGTGGGTGAGGGTAGAAGCTCGCGTGATTCATCCGGTGTCGATTGAAGGCATCCTGGCGCGAGTGGAGCCGGGCACCGAGTTCGAACTGGAGAAGACGCCAGTGCAGGACGATATCTGGCAACCCAGTCACTATGCGATGAGAGCGCATGCCAAGATTCTCTATATGTTTCGCCACAAATCACAGGATGATGAAACCTACTACCAGTACCGCAAGCTTACTCCCGAACAGGCCCTGTCTGAGAAATCGCAGTAGCCAGAAGCCGAACATTAATCGAAGCTTATCCCACCGAGGCCAACTCCACCCGAGCCCGGTTTGCTTTAGCCGCATTACCTAGGTCATCTTTAGCAAAGTTACGATTCAGTTCATCATAGGCAGAGCTTGGAGGCCGACCGCCTCCCCGGAAAAACCTCTGCGATGAATATCGACGATTTGCTGCGGATTGCGACCGAACGCAAAGCCTCCGACTTGCATTTGAAGGTGGGAAACTATCCTCACGTACGGGTTGACGGAGAGCTTTCACCTTTGACCGACCAGCCGCGCGTAAGCGCGGAAGACATGCTGACTATGGCGTTCAGCATGATGTCGGCGCGTCAGAAGCAGAAATTCAAAGAGACCACCGAAATCGATATGGCCTACGGAGTGGCTGGGCTGGGCCGTTTCCGCGTGAACATTTTTCAGCAACGCGGAAACGTCGGACTGGTGCTGCGCGTCATTCCCACGAAGATTCGCGCTTTGGATGAACTGTTTCTGCCGAAGGTGGTAGAGCAGATTTGCGAAATGCCGCGAGGACTGGTGCTGGTCACGGGCGTCACCGGCTCCGGTAAGTCGACTACTCTGGCGGCGATGGTTGATCGTGTCAACTCCAGCCGAGCCGAACACATCATTACCATCGAAGACCCGATCGAATTTCTGCACCGCGACAAAAAAGGCTACGTGAACCAGCGCGAGATCGGCGTGGATACGCCGTCCTTCAGTTCGGCGTTGCGCGCTTCCTTGCGTCAGGATCCCGACGTGATTCTGGTCGGCGAAATGCGCGATCTGGAAACGATTTCGACTGCGCTGCACGCCGCTGAAACCGGCCACATGGTTTTCTCGACCTTGCATACTTTGGACGCCGTTGAAACCATCAACCGCGTCATTTCAATTTTTCCTCCGCCGGAGCAAAAACAGATTCGGCTGCAGCTTGCCGCCGTTCTTCGCGCCATTGTCAGCCAGCGGCTGGTTCGCCGCTGCGACACCGATGGCCGCGTCCCAGCTGTCGAAGTCATGATCAATACCGCGTTCATCCGCGAGTGTATTCTCGTTCCGGAAAAAACCCGTTCGATTCGTGACGCCATTGCTGCCGGCACTTCGCAATACGGCATGCAGACTTTCGATCAATCGCTGTGGGATTTGTTCCAGGCCGGTCTTGTCAATTACGAAACGGCTCTTGAGAACGCTTCGAACGCCGACGACTTCAAGTTGCGT
>JASICF010000454.1 GCA_030044775.1 Candidatus Sulfotelmatobacter sp.
AGCTTGTTTCACCCGCGTGGGCAATCAGTGGATGGAAGTGGCCCTTTTTTACAACGTTCGCATTGCCAGTGCTGGTTTTCGTGCTCATGCTTGAGCTGGCGCGGATGCGCTATCAGCGTTCTCTGATTGTCCGCCAGCAGGAGTAACCAGAAACAGAGCAACTAACAGAAGCCCTATCGGCGCGTAGGCTCCCGCACGCAGAGCCCAGAGATGCACTGGTGGCAGAAACAACCCAGCCAGCAGACCCAATACAACCCTGTTTCTGGCGCTCGAAAGCAGCGGCGTCTGGCCGGCCAGCCCGGGCCACGTGAGCGAGATCGGCAAGAGCAGGAGGCTCAAATCGTGCGGATTCAGGTGATAGCTCACCAAGAGCGCAAAGATAACCGAACTCGAGAAGGACTGATCAAATCTGGTTTCTGCCGGCATCGGCAGTTCTGGATTTAACGGAAGAGTTGAGGAATCGTCCGAAAAAGAATTCGTCTGCCTCCAATCGTTGAGCGCTTTCAGCAAAGCCGCCAGAGAAAGAATGCACAATGACGCAATTGTCCAAACTCGCAGATGGCGAGGAAGGAAGACGTAGATCAGGCCGCGGAAATTCGCCATCGCTTGCGGAATGATTCCAGCAAATGCTTGAGATTGAAGATTGAAGAGAAAATGCGGATAGGCGAGGAAGACCGACCATCCGCAGATGCCGGCGGACAATCCCATGAGAGCCAAAGTAACCAGACCAAAACCTTTGGCAAATCCGCTTCTCGCGATTCCCCTTCGCGACAGCAGCAGCACCAGCGCAAGCGGGAGCGTGATTTGAAACTTGAACAACCCGAGCGCGAGCCAACATCCGGCGCCAAAAGATCGCTTGTGGCGGAGGCAGGTATAAACAAGAACGGTGAAGCAGAGCAAAAGTATCGAATCCTGGCCCTGCAGCAAACACAGCAACACAGGAACAAAAGTGAGCGAAGCCGCAAAGACAATTCGCCAATCGCGGTGCGACGTGTCTGGCACTAATCGATACGCTGCGAAGGCCAGTAGCGCCAGATTTATCAGCGACCATACTGCATACGAATATCTCAATGGCAGCCAAGCGACGGTTACATAGAAAGCGGCCTCAAACGGCGGGTGGTTGTAAAGCGTCCCGATCCTTCCAATGGTCTCAGCCTGGCACTGATATTGGGCGCTGACATCGTACAGTCGGGCCCCGTTTCCGCTTTGCAGCATGCGAGCGGCGCAATAAAAATGCGGGAAGTCAGTCCCGCGGAGAAACGACAAAGACTGGGCATCCCACGATATGACCAGAACGATCGTGGCGAGGAACCCGAAAAGGACACAAGTCTTGGCGCGCGATGTGAAAGCATGCCCGCGCGTGAACTCTTGAAGTGGCACGGGCCGCAGTCTACCGGAGAGAGAGGCGAACCGCTATAGTGTTTAGCTGCGCCACTCCGAGGCGAGCCGGCCGCGGTGATGGGAAACGGGCTAGGTAACCCCTTCCCGAAGGGGTATGATTCCTGTCATTATTCTTTTCGGCGCGAGTGCGGACCTATTTTGGCGCGCGCCCTTAGACCATGGTCCTGAATTCCATCGTCACACCGCAAAGCTCTGGCTCGGGAGTTTTTCCCGCGCTCGTGCTGGTGCAGGGCAATGAGCAGAAGAATGTTGTGCTTAACCGCACTCCATTCAGCGTGGGACGCAAGGTGGATAAGGATCTGGTGATTGCCGATCCGCGAGTTTCGCGCGACCACGCTTACATCGCGCTGGAAGCGGACGGGTTTTACATTGTCGATCAGGGCAGCAAGCACGGGACATTCGTCAACGGCGAGCGGGTTGAGCGGCAGAAACTGGAGCGCAACGACCGGCTAGAGTTCGGCGCACGCGATTCAACTTACGCAATTTTCAATCCAGCGCACGCCACCTCGAATACGGCACGCGAGTTCCTGAGCCAAATTTCGGGAATCCAGATTTCGCAGGAAGCCAACGATCTTGAAAAATTGACTCTGTTTCTGGAAGCCGCCCGCAAACTGAATACGGCCGGAGTTCTCGACGAAATTCTCATGACCATGCTGGATGTTACGTTGCGCCTGACAAGGGCGGAACGGGGCTATGTCTTCTTGAAGGATGATGAGGGCAATCTCCGGCTGGCGGCAGGGCGAAACAACAAAAGCGAAGCATTGCTGGATGACAAAACGATTTCGCATTCGGCACTCGAGGAATCGCTGCGCTCGAATAAGGAGTTTTTGCTCACCGATACCGGAAGTTCGATGGACGCAGCGGCGCGGCAGAGCATCGTGGCCTACGACCTGCGCACGGTGGTCTGCATTCCATTGCGCAAGCGGCAGGTGCAAGCGAGCCGCGAGCAGACTCCGGCCCATGCCTCGGGTGAAGTGATGGGGGTTTTATACATCGATTCGCGTTTTGCATCGCGGGAATTCTCTGGGGTGGGCCACGACGTAGTGCGCGCGATCGCAACAGAAGCTGCATCATTGATCGAGAATGCGCGTCTGGTGCAGGCGGAAGAGGAGTCGCGCCGGTATCAGCAGGAGTTGACGATTGCCGCGAGCATCCAGCAGCGGCTCATGCAGGTGAAAATTCCCGAGGTGCCGTTTGCCAAAGTGGGGGGAAGAAATCTGCCCTGCCGCGATATCGGGGGGGATTTTTTTGACGCGGTCAATACGAAAGAAGGATTGGCGGTGGTTCTGGCGGATGTGAGCGGCAAAGGAGTTTCGGCCGCGCTGCTGGCGTCGACTTTGCAGGGGATGATCTATTCCCATCTGACTGCGGGCATGCCGCTGCTGGACGTGGTGACGGCGGTGAACCGGTTTTTCAGCGAGAAGCTCATGGGCGAGAAATATGCGACGCTGCTGCTGGCGCGACTGCGTCGCGACGGGGAACTGGAGTATGTCAACTGCGGGCATGTGCAACCATTGCTGGTTTGCGGCAAAGAGGTGATCCGTCCGGCCAACGGCAACGTGCCGGTGGGATTGCTAGCGGATGCAAGCTACGAAAGCGCTACCTGCCAACTGAACTCCGGCGATCGCTTTATTCTGGTGACCGACGGCGTGACGGAAGCGGAAAACGCCATGGGAGACTTTTTTGAAGATTCGCGGCTGGAAGCGGCTGCCGCCAAAACACCGACCTGGCAGGGAATCTTGTCGGCGGTTTCGGAATTCTGCGCGGGAAATCCTTTGAGCGACGATTGCACGGTCGTGGAGCTGCTCTACACCAGCCCGCCCGCGGAAGCTTAGAAATCGGGCGTACGTTTTTTGGCGGCGATACAGCTAATCGGAATTGCGCAGCGTCTACGATTTGCCCTCTATGATGACACTGTAATCGGTTCCCTCCCAGCGATTTTCCTGCGGCCAATAGAATGTGAACATGACTTGGCTGCCGACGGGCAAAGCCGGGGTGGGTAAGTCGAGGCGGTAGATGCCTAGCCCGGTATCTCTCGCATTGTCATCACGTGTGGTTTTCCAGTTATCCACGCTCCAGTGAACCAACGCAGGATTGGGGAGCATCAATCGCAAAATCTTGCCCTGCGGTATGCTGCGCGCCTTGTTATTGAATCTCCATCCACAGGTTCGGCACACCGCTTTTTCAAGCTGGTAACGTTTCACCGTCTGCGCGGGCTGATCGAAAATTTTACCGTCGCGAAGCGAACGCCGAAGCTTGATGTACTCGGCGTGAGCCCAGACCAATGGACACGCCGATCCCGAAGGTTTGCCGCGAAACAGCTCGAGCACGGGGATATCGTCGGCGTCCCAGACCTGTTCCGGAAGCGAGCGACTGTTTCCGATGGTGCAGGCCTCAATAGTCGAGAGAAGGCGCTCGGCCTCTTTGGAACGACCGGCGGCCAACTCGTAGTGGGCTCGTTCACCGGCGAGAAGCGGCCAGGGACGGCCGATTCCGGTTCCGTCGAAGGGCGAGCCATCGCGATGCTCGCCGTAGCCATCACCGTTGTAGCGATACCAGCATGGGCCTTGTGGCAATTGCACTTTCAATAAGGCATCGATCACTCGAATCGTGTTTAGAATGCGGGGATCGTCGGCGGGGCGCAGCCCGAATCGCACCAGGGCCAGCGAGTCGGGACTGATCAAGTGAGAGGCACGGTCGCCATCGGTCCCGGGAGGGCGATTCTTGATGGGGACGAAGCCCTGAGTTGGCGAGGCGGCGCCGTCAGTCTCTGGCGGGGCAATGCGCACGTAATAGCCTTCCACTCCGATTTGTTCCGCAAGATCGCCGCCCATGGCGTAGGTCCAGCGCTCGATATTGTCGTTCCAAGCGTCGGCGACGTCATACATGGTCGCGGCAGTGTCGCTGTGGCCGGTGAGTTCGGCGATCTCGGCAGCTGCCAGCAACGCGGAAATCTCGGCTGCGAGCGTAAAAGGAGAATAGCCGGAGTCCTCTTCCCATCGATCCTGCGGCGTGACCGGGCCGTTGCGCACCAGAAAACCGGCAGCGCCGCGCACCATGGGCCACCAGCGCTCAAGTCTGCCCAGGCCGGGAGCAGATTCGCGGCGAAGCAGGTCGAGCAGGAGTATGGGAAATGCAGTCTCATCCATCTGCACGCCGGTCCAATAAGGACGGCCGTCGAGCCACAGATTCTGCGACCAGTTGCCCGCCGCTTCCTGTGTGGCCTCGAGATAGCGAAGAACTCGAACCGCGTCGTTCACCGCTCCCGCGGCGACCAGAGCTCCGGCGCTCTCGACCAGATCGCGGGGCCAAACCAAGTGATAGCCTCCGAGATCTTCATCGCCTTTGCTGAAACCCCAAGGGATCGAGAGGCTGGCGATGATACCTCCCAGAAAGTCTTTCGACTCGTGCGTGCGTAAAACGGCGGTTGAAGAACGGTAAAGATCCATTTCGCGGGCAGGATCATCGAGCTTGAGCAGCGTGCCCTGCCAGTTCTTCCAATGCATGACGTA
>JASICF010000455.1 GCA_030044775.1 Candidatus Sulfotelmatobacter sp.
CGCCGTTTTCGCGATAGAGCATCACGCGGTCGAGGTTGCGCTCGACGATGGCGAAAAATATATCGTTCAGCGTGTTAAGGCTCATCGGCCGGGAATCGCGATCTGGATTGAATGTACTGATTCAGATCGATTCAGGCAACGCGAAAGGTGACCGCGAAATTGATTGATTAATCTCGGCGTTGCCTCATTTCTTCAAACGGGAGTAAGCTGGGGCAGAGTTCCCGGGAGAACACAATGCAGAATAAGAAATTCTCTCTATCGCTGGCAGGGACGCTTTTGCTGGCCATGCTGAATATAGCGAGTCCGGCTGTGGCGCAGAGTAACCCGAGCGAAAAGGCCATGCCCAAAGTGGGCGACATGGCGCCGCCTTTCACCTTGCACTATTTTGACGGCAACGATCTGAAACCCGTTTCTCTCAGCCAGTATCGCGGCAAGAAGAACGTCGTTCTGGCGTTTTTCATTTTTGCCTTCACCGGCGGTTGAACCAAGCAGATGCAGGCGCTCCAGCAGGATTTGAAGCGGCTGGATGCGACCGATACCCAGGTCGTGGGTGTGAGCATGGACAGCGCCTTTGCTAATAAAGCCTTTGCCGATCAGATTGGAGTTACCTTCCCGCTGTTGAGCGATTGGGGCGGAGAAGTCACGCACGAGTATGGGCTTTACATGGACAAGTACAAAGCCGCGCGGCGCGTGAATTTCCTCATCGGCAAGGATGGGAAAATTCTGGAAGAGCAGGTCGACAAGGACGCGATTGATCCCACGAAAATCGTAGATACCTGCGAGCGGCCGAAAATGAAGAATTAACCTGCATCAGCGCGACGCTCATGCGCTCGGCAGTTCGAACGAAAAGACTGACCCGTGGCCGAGTTGGCTGGTCACGCTGATGCCTCCGTTGTGGGCTTCCACAATTGCTTTGGCGATTGCCAAGCCCATGCCGGTTCCTTGCACGCGATAGCGCTGGTCGCGTCCCCGGTAAAACTTATCAAAAATAAGCGACTGCTCGAATTCATCGATGCCCGGTCCGTGATCGGTCACGCTCGTTACGACTCGACTGTTTTTCCGCTCGGCGGTAATGGTAATCGGCGCGTTCGCCGGAGAGTACTTGGAAGCATTTTCCAGCAACTGCTTGAGCACCTCAGCGATGCGGTCGGCATCGACTCGAACTTTCGGCAGGTCAGGCGGAATGTGCAGTTCGATCGGATGCTGCCCCAGAACTGGCCGTGATTCCTCGACTGCCGATTCGATGACGTTCGCGATGTCGACCGCAGACATATGTAGTTCGACCTTGTGAGCGTCGAGCTGCGCCATTTCCGTGGCTTCTCCCACCAGGCGGTCCAGGCGGTCGGTCTCTTCGTTGATCACTGTTAGCAGCTCTCTGCGCTGCGCCTCGTCTAGTTTGTAATCGGAGAGTAAACCCGTGACCGCAGCCTTGATTCCGGTCAGCGGAGTGCGCAGTTCGTGAGTCACCGAATCGAGCAGCACGGCGCGCAAGTTTTCGCTCTGGTGAGCGGCTTCCGTCTGCGATAACTTTTCGATCGCTCCGGCGCGTTCGATCGCGATACCGATCATGCTGCCCAGCGCTTCCAGAGTGGCGCGCGAAAGAGTCGGCCCGGCGATGGCTACGGCTCCGGTAGTTCGCGTCCCCAGATGTAAAGGGGTAAGCGAAACCCCGCGATCGTGGTCAATGATGGGCTCGCCGCGCGCACTCACCAATTCAAGATCGTGTACGGGAAACCACGTGGCCATTGGGTCGGTGCGATAGACCTGCTGCGAACTGAGCAGGTACACTGCGGCGGCTTTCCCTCCAAAGCCATCACGCACGTAGGCAGGTATTGCATTCAGCAGTTCGGCCAGATTGTCCGTGGCCAGAAGGCGCTGGCTGAAGGCATAGAGGCGTTCGACGTCGCGTCGGCGCTGAATGGCGTCGGCAGTTTGTCGGCGGGCGCGGTCCGCCAACTGGCTGGCGATTCCCGCGGTTGCCAGGAAAGCGACGAGGGCAACCCAGTTCTGGGGATCGGCAACCGTGAATGTTCCGATCGGGGGTAGAAAGTAATAGTTGAAAGCTAGCGTGGCAACCGCGGCGAGAAAGACCGAAAAGCGGAATCCCCAGTAAGCCGCGACCCATAGCACCATCACGAGAAAAGTCAGCGCCACAGTGGTCGGGTTCACATGAAAAATCTGACGATAGATCTGGGCGACTAATTCCGCCACAATCACGCAGGCTGCGTAGCGGAACAAATGTTGGAGCCAACGGGCTTTCACGGGCACGATTGTAACCGGAACGGGCGGCGATTCGACAATTCCAAGCCTGTCGGTGGACAATAACGGCGATGCCCAAGAGTCCCGAAGAGTGGCTGGCGGAGGTTGACACTGCCCGGCGACCAGCGGTGTTCAAACTGTTTCTTGGTTATGCCCCTGGCGTCGGTAAAACCTACGCCATGCTGAGCGAAGGCGTGCGCCGCGCCAGCCGCGGAGAAGAAGTTGTCATTGGCGTAGTGGAGACCCATGGGCGGAGACCGATCGTCGAACTCTCGTCGCGCTTGGAAACAGTTCCACGCAAAAAGCTGGAATACAAGTCGACGATTTTCGAAGAGATGGATGTCGACGCCATTCTGGCGCGCAAACCGCATGTGGTCCTCGTGGATGAACTGGCGCACACCAACATCGAAGGCAGCAAGCATGCCAAGCGCTACGAAGACGTGTTCGAGCTGCTGGATGCCGGAATCGACGTGCTTTCGACGGTGAACGTACAGCATATCGAGAGCTTGTCACCTACGATTCGAGGGCTGACTGGAGTGCAGGTGCGGGAAACTGTTCCCGACTGGGTGATCCGGCGGGCCGGCGAAATCGTGATGGCCGATCTGACTCCGCAGGCGCTGCAGACGCGCATGCGGCGCGGGGATATTTATCCGATCGAACGCGTGGAACGCGCGCTCGCAAATTTTTTCCGCACCACCAATCTCGTGGCGCTGCGCGAACTGGCGTTGCGGCAGGTGACTCAGGCTGTCGACCGTACGCTATCGGAACTGAAAACGGAAGATGGCCAGCCGCTGCAAGTCCGCGAGAAAATTGCGGTTTGCGTCAGTTCAAACCCGGCAGCGCAATATCTGATTGCGCGAGGCGCGCGCATGGCGCAGGCCATCGATGCTGACCTGTTCGTGCTCTATGTCGACACCGGGGCCGATGAAAGCGACGAGAACCAGCGCACCCTGGCTGAAAACGTGCGCTTCGCCGAGAGTGTTGGGG
>JASICF010000056.1 GCA_030044775.1 Candidatus Sulfotelmatobacter sp.
CAGAAACACGGGTGTCGTGAAGAACGCGATGGAAAAGAAAAGGTCGCTCTCGACCGTGCCGCGGAAAAACGGCAGGCCTGCCGCATAAGACATCATCAGCCCGTTGAGGCCTCGCGGGTACATTTGCGGCCATGCCGCCCAAACGGCAAAATTGCTGATCAGGAAGAACGAAACCGAGCTGGCTAGAGCCGCGCCAATCACCCGCACCGGCCCGGACTTTTCCCGAAGATTCGTCCCCAGCCAGAGAATCACCGCGTACCAGGCGAACGTGACCAGTTGATCCCAGGACAAAGTATAGGAATAGACGAACTTGGTCAGGATGACGTCAGTTGCCGCAAATAGTGCTACAGGGATCCACATCTGCCGACGCGAGCCCCGGGCTCCGAAAAATAAGAGTGACGCCGCCAGGGGTGTGAAGTGCCAGGAGTGCGGCAGAACGTTCAAGGGGCCGGCAAAGGGCAGGAAACGCACCGCGATAGCCAAAAGAATGAATAGATAAGCCAGCATAGAGACCTCGATCAATGACAAACATCATTCTCGGCGGGAAGGCGTTGCTCGTCAAGGGCTGCAGCCCATCATTCACTTCGGCTCTGGATACAGCTTTCGATCTTCTCCCGTCCCATAAAGATCGCCCAACACCTGCAGAGTCTGATCGAGTTCCACGCCCGCCCCCAGCGCGTGCCGCGTCTCATTTCGCGGGCCAAACAATCCCGGTAGCTGCACAAAGCGTAGGTCCTGGAAATCAACGATGTATCCTCTCTCTGGCGATGAGAGAATCTCGGTCTCTGTGATTGGATACTGTGCCCAATCGAGGTACGCGCGCCCAAGATAAGATTTCTTTGCTGCCTCAGTAATAGGTGTTTCTTCCGGCTTGTACAGAACTCTTAAATTTCCCTCCGGATCGACTTCCGGTGCCTCCGAGTTTACGACAGTGAGCACAAAGAAATTCTGCGTCTCCACCACACCGTACCAGCGGAACGGATCGCTGAGCGCGGGATACGCCGAAAGGCGTAGTGGTTCGGCCCCCTCATAGGTGCGTGCCGCGAGTGCCGCCAGCGCGCGACGATGCTCAACACCTCGTATGCCCCACATCAGCACCACTCCAAGTAACGCAAGCAAAGCTGCGACCCGGCCACGAGGTCCACTCACGCGCGCGCCAATCTCGCGGTCGATCAGGGAAAACAGCCACGGCACAATCAACCCGAGCAGGAGCATGGTGAACATGATCGGCTCAAAAATGAAAACGATGTCCCATGAGTACCATTTTTCGGAAAACGGCCAAAAAGGGCGCACGCCGTAATTGTTGGTGTAGTCGAGCAAGATGTGGCTTAGGCCCGCGAGGCATGCGAAAAGAAATAACAATCCCCAGCGTGGCGGCAGGTTCGGATCTTTGATTTTCCGGCCGCGCACAAGCCAGATGAGATAAATGAAGCCGACGACCGCGATCGCATCAATGGGAACCCCAAGGAACGAATGTGTAAATCCTCGGTGATGGGCAAAACCGAACGCCGGGCCTTTCAGCCGGCCCAGCACGTCAAGGTCAGGCGCCTCTGCGGCCAGAGTCAACGTGGCAGTGGCGAGCGCAGTCTTGCGGTTGAGTCCGGCGCGGCCCATGCAGGCGCCGGTAAGAAAGTGAGTGACAGGTTCCAAGCGGTATCAGGATTCTATCGCGGCGGAGCCAGCAACGTCAGCGCATCGGGGATCATAGTAATTTCAGCGGGCAGCGTGCCCACCAATTCGCCGTCGGTCTCGATGTAGACCCTCGGTTGCGGCTCGTCGGCACGGGAGCCAAAATCCTCTAAACAACTGCATGAGACGCGATCGGCGTACTCCAGGTCGATTCCTGGAACGCTCCAACTGCGCCGCAAAAATCCGCGCGCGACGTACCGGAGATATGCGAGCCGGCTGGCGGTGCGGCAGAGAACCAGCCGCACATCGTTGCGTTCGAGCGTAGCCCCGGGAGCGAGTTCCTGCACTACTCCTCCGAAATTGCGAATGCGCACCGCCAGCAGCTCGGTAACATCCGCTCTGCGGCTTTCGTTCGAACCCGTCTCACAAAATTCCACTTGAAATCGAGTCATCGGGTAACTAAACCACAGGTGCCAAGCTTTGGCATAGTAAGCGGCCATGCCCATTCTTTGCTTGGCTCCGGTATGAAGCTTGTAAAAAAGGTGCGCATCGACGCCCGCGCCGGCCGCGACCACGAAATAGCGGGCACCCGGGCGGCCCGCGAGATCGCGATAATGAATGCGCCCCAGCGCAATCCGGCGCCGCACCGGGTGCAGCACGGCCTGTGTCGCCCGCAAGACATTTAGCGGCAGTCCGAGATCGTGTGCCAACGCGTTGGCAGTACCCAAAGGAAGAATCGCAAGGGCGACCTGAGTGTTTGCCAGCACCTGAACGATGTTGTGGATGGTTCCATCCCCGCCAGCGGCAAACACCGTGTCGCAACCGGTTTGAATCGCATGTCTGGCTTGCTCCTGCGCTTCCGTGGCGGAGTGGGGGAGCATGAGTTCCACGTCAACCCTCGCCGCTTGCAGCAGGGCCAGCACGGATTCCAACTCGGCCTGGCGTTTCGCGCGCCTGCCGCCGGAATCCGGGTTGTAAAGTAAAGCCGCTTTTTGCATCGTTGGCCG
>JASICF010000456.1 GCA_030044775.1 Candidatus Sulfotelmatobacter sp.
CGTCAGTTTGGCGTCGAGTGCAAACAGGCGGCCATCGGTCGTTGTGATGAAGGGATTGATCTCGACCAGGGACGCGTCGCAGTCGAGAAAGGCCTTGTACAAATTGGTGAGAAACTGCACCGCCGGATTGATCTGTTGTGGCTTCAGACCCAATTTGAAAGCCATTTTGCGCGCCTGAAACGCCTCCAAATCCATGCCGGGATCGACGTGTTGCTTCAAAATGGCCTCGGGATTTTCGGCCGCGACCTGTTCAATCTCCATGCCACCCGCGGCGGATGCCATGAAGACGGGCTTGCCCTCCGCGCGATCGACCAAAATGCCCAAATAAAGCTCTTTTTCAATTGGCAGCGTTTCTTCAATCAACAGGCGCCGCACCGTTCGGCCCTCCGGGCCGGTCTGGTGCGTGATTAGCTTCATTCCCAGCATGCTGCCTGCAATCTCTCCCACCTCAGCGACGGACTTCGCAATCTTTACGCCGCCGCCCTTACCGCGCCCCCCGGCGTGAATTTGGGCTTTAACCACGACGCCTGTCGCTCCTGAGCCAAAAAGCTCTTTGGCGACGGCTTCGGCTTCCTCGGGCGATATTGCCATCGCGCCCCGCGGCACAGTTACACTGTATTTCTTGAGAATTGCTTTGCCCTGGTACTCGTGAATTTTCATAGTGAATTTTTGATTCCAGTCAACGGCCGGCAGGAACAAGCTTCCAGATTGCGTATGGTCGCAGCAAACCTTTGATTTTATAGAAGCGCGGCGGATTTGGGCAAACGCCTTTCATCTTCGTTTTCCTCGCCAAAGCAGATTATTCTCGTACAATTTCTGGTGAGATGATCGCCGACACTCTCCAGCGAATTGCAGGCCATCGTCAGTCGCTCTCACGGGCTGAAGCGCGCGAGGTGATGGCATACGTGCTGGCGGGAAACTCCACCGACGCGCAGATTGCTGCGCTGCTGACGGCCTTGCGAATGAAAGGAGAGACGGTCGAAGAGATCGTCGGCTTTGCCGAAGCGATTCGTGCAGCAGCCACGCCGCTGCCCATCTCACTGGCTAACAACCGCTCCGGCGAACCCGCGCTCGACTTAAGTGGAACGGGACGCGACGCGCTGGGTGAGCCGTCTTCGAACAGCCTGGTCGATACCAGCGGCACAGGCGGCGATGCCGCCGGAACCTTCAACATCTCAACCGCAACCGCTTTCGTTACCGCGGGAGCAGGCATCCGCGTGGCCAAGCACGGCAACCGCAGCATCAGCTCGAAATGCGGCTCCGCCGATGTGATGACCGCCCTTGGTGTGAACATTCAGTTGTCTCCTGAACGGGCCGCGCAGTGCCTGCGCGAGGTGGGCATCTGTTTTTTATACGCGCCCGATCTGCATGCGTCGATGAAGCAAGTACAAAAGGTGCGCCGCGAATTGCGTTTGCGCACCATGTTCAACTTGCTGGGGCCGCTCACCAACCCCGCCAATGCCTCCGGCCAGGTGGTGGGCGTATACGCGCTCGATATGGTGGAAAAACTGGCCGAATCGCTGAGCATGCTGGGCCTCCACCGCGCTATGGTGGTACACGGCCTCGACGGACTCGACGAAATCACGATCACCGGGCCGACTCGGGTAGCCGAAGTGCGCGATGGAAGCATTTGGTCGTACGAAGTCGTCCCCGAGGAGTTCAACATTAAGCGAAGCAGTCTCGAAGACATTGCAGGCGGCGACGCGGTGGAAAATGCAGCGATCGTGCGCGACGTTCTCAGCGGAAGGAAATCTCCGCGGCGTGATGTCGTGCAGCTGAATGCCGCGGCGGCACTGGTCGCCGCGGGCCGCGTGAATCACCTGGGAGATGGAATTCCTCTGGCCGCGAAGTCAATCGATTCGGGCGCGGCCGCTGCCAGGCTAACTGCGCTAATCAGCTTTACGACGAGCGGAGGGATGTAGAGTCGTATGTCGTGTGTGCTTCGAGCCAGCGGTACTTGCTTCGACGTAGACGAGTTCCTGAAAACCTCCACTCTCGACGTGCTGACCGCTTTTCACCGTGGTGCGGTGCAATTCCCGACTTCCAGCATTACGCGCAAAAGCGAATTTTCCGGGATGAGCGTCAGTGTCAGCACCCGTGAGTTCTCCGATTTGAGCGGTCAGATCGAAGACGCGATTCGTTTTCTTTTACACAATGAGGAGGAATTGATACGGCTCCGCGATTTTCCGGGAATCGAGCGGGTCGAACTCGATTTTCCAATCGAAGAACGCGAAGTCGTTTACCAGCGCGATGCATTTCCTCACCAGCTTCTGTCGATGCTGGGAAACCTGTGCATCGGTCTTGTCGTTTCGCGGTGTCCTGCAGCGCCGGTTGCTGAAAGCCGCGACCGAACGCAATGAGAGTCTTATATAGGAAAGTTGAGCGATTGCTTTTCTCTTACTTCGCTATTTCGCCGGGATCGATTTTGAAAGTATTATTCGAGAAATCGCTCTCGGGAATGCTGCCGTCGTTGACCACAATTTCTTCAGGTACGTTTACCGTCTCCACGCGAACGATGGTGTTGCTGTTTCCCCGAATCAAGAGGCGCTTGGTCACTTCCTCTCCGGCAGACTTGACGACCAACGGAACTTCCGCTCCCGCCGCACCCATATTCTGGACCGTGATCGTCACCATATAGCCCTCCGGCAGCAACTTGCGGGTGAAGGCCGAGTCGATCTTGAAATCGGGCAAGCCGCGGTCGTGATAGACCCAGTCATCGAAAAACCATCCGAGATCACGCTGCGACGGCTTTTCGATTAATCTCTGCACATAGGATGGTTCCTTATCTTCGCCGGGATTGTAGACTAGGGTGAACAGACCAGGATCCTTCTGGTGCAGCATGTCACCCAGCATCCACCAGACCCACATCGCCTTCGACGCAACGTATACTTCGTCGGTCGATTGGATAAGGGAGTTTCGATCTCCTTCCTGGTTTCCATCTTCATGCGCGATACTTTTCTCGGCTGCAATCAGAACGGACCGATGAGCCTCAAGATAGCTCAGAGCTGCTGCCCTTCCGCGCCGATTCTCTAGGTCGATCGCTTGTTCACAATGCGCCAGGCCCTCGGAGATCCACTCCCGATGAATCCGCGCCAGCCGCTCCTTGGCGATAGCATAGACGAGGGCAAGACGGTCTTCTTCCGTAACCGATGCCTTTAGCGGCAGCAGCAGCAATCCCTCGCTGACGAACTCTGAGATATTAGGATCCGGCACGTCTGCCACTTGCAACTGGCTTGAGCCGCTGCCGCCTGGAATGGGATCGAGGCGTGCCACCGTCTCCGCGAAGGATTTAGCCACCTCCTCGTGGTTGGAAAAATAGAAGACGCTCGACCCGCCCTTTACATCGATCCTCCCATAGTTGGCGAGCACGAACGTCGGCACGCTGGTGCCGAAACGTACCATGCTGAAAGCCCCCATCTTTCCGATCTTTTCGTCCGATTGATAAACGAAACCGTCTGGCGATCCGCTGAACAATATGGTTTGGTCAATCGTGTTCTTGAGCACAATGGACATCGCGGAGTCAGCGTGGCGCGCCTTCCAGCGGTCCACGACTTCAGACAAACTGTTTTCTTCCGAGAGCGAAACGGACTCCGTTGCAACGGGGTACCACTCTACGTATCCAACACCTCGCACCGCGGTAAAGTTTAGGCTGATCTGATCCCAGTCGATGGAGTGAGCGTCCGATTCGGGCGCGCCGGCGCGAATCAGCCGCGTGCCATCAAGAACGATCACTCCTTCATAGCCGATATCCAAATCGATCAACGCCTTCGGCGGTACTGGGCGGGGCAATGTAACGAGGGCTTCAGAAAGTGCGCCGGTATGGTCGATATCCGAAGTGTAGGGTTGCAGCACAAACTGCAGGGTGTCCCCGTCAGATCGAATCGAGCTCCAATGCAGCGATGAAGAAATTTGCAGCACGGCGACCTTCTGCGGCGTTTGCGAGTCGTTGCGCAACGCGATTCTGCCGCGGGCTTCCAGTCTTTGCTGAGCGGGATCGATGCGAATGTCCAGATTGTAGTTGGTGAACGTGAACGCTTCGCGATCCAGAGAAAAGCAATTTACCGCGGAGCCACAGAGCACAGACAGAGAAAAAAGAAGAGAGAGGAAGAACTTCATTCCGCGACTGCCTCGGACATTTCCACGTTTGAGGCTCGTCTCTGCCGAACGATCTCATACATCACGATCGCCCCGGCAACCGATACATTCAACGACGGTACTTTTCCCAGCATTGGAATTGAAACCAAAAAATCGCATTTCTTCTTCACGAGGTCGTGGAGACCTTTGCCTTCGGCCCCGAGAACCAGCGCGCAATCCATGTTGTAGTCGACGGCGTCGTAGGTCTTGCTGCCACGTTCGTCGAGGCCGACGGCCCAGATGTTCCGGTCTTTCAGTTCTTCTACCGTGCGCGCGATATTGGTTACTTTCGCAATCGGCAAGTGCTCGCTGGCTCCGGCGGAAGCTTTTGTGACCGTTCCCGTCACTCCTGCTGCGCGGCGCTCCGGAATGATTACGCCATCTGCGCCGGCCGCGTCGGCCGTGCGCAGGATGGCGCCAAGATTGTGAGGGTCTTCCACTCCATCCAGAACGATGACGAACGAATATCTTCCGCGCTTCGCGCCGACCACGTCGTCAAGATCGCTGTATTGCTTGGCCGACGTGACGGCGCAAACTCCCTGGTGCGCGGCGTTGCCTGCCATGCGGTCGAGCTCCATGCGGGTCAAGAAACGAACTGGCACGGCGAGACGGCGGCAGTCTTCGATCATGCGCTGCAGGCGCAGATCATGACGTTCTTTCGCCATGCCGACCCACTGAAACGCGCGCCCGCGAGCTTTCAGCGCCTCGCTGACGGCGTTGATGCCGTAGATGTAATGCATGAAATATCAGTGTATCGCGACAACTATGTTCATGATCGGCAAGCGCGTCTTCTTCCCATATCTTCTTTGTCGTTCTGAGCGAAGCGAAGAATCTATGTAGCTCGAATACGTGGACGGAATGCATAGAACCTTCGCTGCGCTCAAGAAGACAAAGCCTGGCGGCACTCTACTTTGGGTTGTGGAGAACACTTACTATCTCTCCCGGCTCTGGCCGTTCTGTGTAATCCTCATTCGCCGAAGCGTACGAGACCGTCCCATCACAATCGATGATATACGTTGCCGGGATCGGCAATTCCCAGCTGTCCTCTCCGTTTATGAACGGCAGATTGACGAAGGTGCGCTTGTACAGTGCCTGCTGTTCGTCAGAAACACGGTAAGTCAATCGGAATTGACCGGCTAAATTATTGCCGGAATCGGAAAGCAGCGGAAACTTCAGCTTGTGCTGATCGCGCATGAAAAACGACTGCCTCACGGTTTGTGGAGAGATGGCGATCAGTGTTGCGCTAGCTCGCTCAATCTCCGCGAAAATGAGATTCATCGTTTCCATCTGGGCTACGCAAAACGGGCACCAGCGGCCGCGAATGAAGCAAAGGACGAGTCGGCCTTTCGCGAGCAGATCAGAAGAGAAAATCGTTTTACCATCATGATCGGGAAGACTAAATTCTGGAATCTTGGCGCCGACCGCAAGAATATTCGCCGAAAGCCTTTGTCTCTTCAGTTCCGCTGCGGTGCGCGAGCTGATCGTTTGTGTCTCGGCAGGGACATATTTTGCGATCGCTTCTTTGCGCTCGGCGAGAATTTCGCGGAGCGGGCGAGTGTGACTCGCTGGAGCCGATTCTTCGAGAGAGGGCCATTTCATGGAAGCACCATCATGACACGCCCGGCCCATGCAGCGATTGAGTATTGTGCAATACGGACCGATTGGTGTAAGAGTTTGACATGCGCACCAATATCACGCTTGATGACGATATTCATCAATTTGCACAGACTTATGCAACGGCGAAAGGGATTACCCTGAGCGCAGCGGTCAGCGAATTGGTGCGCCGGGCGGAGGATACGCAGCCGCCCATCCCCGAAGTACGGCGTTCGGCGATCACGGGACTCGCCACTTTTCCTTCCAGCGGACGAAAGCTGACCTCGAAGATGGTGCGTGAGGCCGAGAGTGACCCAGCGCTACTGGGCGATTGTCGATTCTTGGGCCACGCTCACGGTGCCGTTCTCCGCCCGCATTTTCGGGCATCAACAGGTAACCGACGCCTATTTGCTCGGACTGGCGATCAAGGAGCATGGGGTGCTAGTGACGTTTGACTCCGGCATCCGCGTTCTGGCCGGGACCGAATACAGCAGGAATTTGCGTGTGCTGTGCGCCACGAAAGCCTCATAGTCTACATCCCTGGCAGCTTCATCCCCGCCATTCTGCGCGCGAAGCTTGGTTTGCCCATCTGCTTGAACATTTTTCTCATCTGCGCGTACTGGCGCAGCAGGTTGTTTACTTCCTGCACACTCGTGCCCGAGCCGCGGGCGATGCGTTTGCGCCGGCTGCCGTTAATTACCTCGTGATGATTGCGCTCGTGCATGGTCATCGAGTTGATGATGGCCTCGACGCGGTTGATCTGTTTTTCGTCGACATGATCGGCCGCTTTCTGCAGGCCGGAAAAAGGGCCAATGCTCGGCAGCATGCCGATCAGGTTTTTCATCGATCCCATCTTTTT
>JASICF010000457.1 GCA_030044775.1 Candidatus Sulfotelmatobacter sp.
TACGGTGGCGGCCTCGAGGTGAAGCGCAAGTTGCTGGAACTTGAGGGTGCACTGACGGGAACTCTGGCAGCGTAGGAATTGTTGATTTTCGGTTGTTGATCGAAAGTATCTCTAATCGACGTGGCTTTTGAAAACGGCAATCAACAATCAAAAAAAACCGACAATAAAATTTCCACCCCACCCTTTGAAGACTGCGACCAAAGTCTCCACTCTCCGCAAGGCCAGTCTTTTCTATCTCGTTTTCGTGATGTTTTCCTACACGACCGGAGGGCCCTTCGGCCTGGAAGACATGGTCACAACCTCCGGCCCGGGCATGACGCTGATCTATTTGCTGGTGCTGCCGTTCTTCTGGTGCATTCCGGTCTCGCTGGTGTCGGCTGAACTGACGACTGCGATGCCAGTCGAAGGCGGGTTCTACCGCTGGACTCGCGCCGCCTTCGGCGATTTCTGGGGATTTCTCGCGGGCTGGTGGAACTGGTCGGCGTCGTTCCTGCTCGGAGGAGCCTACGCTGTTCTCTTTACCGATTATCTGGCTTATTACCTACCCGGCTTGCAAGGATGGAAGCACTACCTGGTTTCTGTGGCTCTGATCGGCGCGATTACCTGGATCAATGTGCGCGGCATTCAAATGGTCGGCAGAGTCGCGACGGCGCTGGAAATCTTTATTTTTCTGCCGCTGATTACTATGGTCGCTATCGGGCTTGCCCACTGGCGTTTCAATCCGTTCGCGCCCTTGATTCCTCCGCACCAGCCGACTTTCAGGATTTTCGGTGTCGGGCTGGCCCTCGGGCTCTGGCTGTATTCCGGCTACGAGCAGTTGTCGACTGTGGCCGAGGAGGTGGACGATCCGCAACGCGCCTATCCGCGGGCGCTCGCTTTGGTGGTGCCGCTATCGATTGCGGCTTATTTCTTGCCCACGCTCGCGGGTCTCGGCTCCGGAGGTCAGTGGGAAAACTGGCATACCGGATACTTTTCCGATGCGGCGAAAATTATCGGTGGACCGTGGTTAGGCACATGGATGACGGTGGCGGCGATGATCTGCAACGTTGCCTTGCTCAATAGCACTGTGCTCACGACCACGCGCATGCCTTTCGCTATGGCAGAGGATGGCTATCTATCGTCGGCGCTCACCCGCCGGCATTCGCGCTATGGCACACCGTGGCTCGCTATTGTTTTATCGACGGTCATTTATGCTCTGCTCGCGTGGCAGAGCTTGGGACAGCTCATCTCGATCTATATCTGGCTGCGCTCCGCGACGACGATACTGACGGTGCTCTCGGGTTGGAAGCTGCGCCGCACTCGCTCCGAGATGCCGCGGGCATTCGTCGTGCCTGGTCGAGGAATCGGATTGCTCTATGTGGTCGGAGCTCCGATGATCATGGCCGTGGTGGCGCTGCTTGGTGGCGACCGCTTTGCAACCATCGGCGGGGCGATCGCAATGCTCCTCGGTCCAGTCATTTATTTCTGCCTGAAAAAGACGCGGGGGCAATGGGAACGTCAAAACTCTTGAGCCCAGGGCGCCCCTGTTCATGTACACGAACGAGCGGTCGGCGTCCGTTTTGAACGTGTTACAATGAGCGGCCTTGGAACTTCTGCTTTGCAGGAATCCACCGTTTCCCTACGCTGACACGCTGAGAAAGAGTCCCGAAACTTCGTGCCCAGGAATCTTAATTCCGCCGCTCCGCCCGTTACCTACGCCGACGCCGGAGTGGATATCGACCGCGCCAATCGCACCAAGCAGCGCATCAAGTATCTTGCGCGCAAGACTTTCACCCGTGGAGTCCTCAGTGAGATTGGCGGCTTCGGCGGGTTGTTCGCTGTCGATAAGACGAAGTATGTTGATCCGGTGCTTGTCTCGAGCGTCGATGGGGTGGGGACGAAACTGAAGGTTGCGTTCGAAATGGGACTCCATTCCACGGTGGGCGCCGACTTGGTCAATCATTGCGTCAACGACATCGCTGTACAAGGGGCTGCGCCACTGTTTTTTATGGATTATCTGGCGACCGGAAAACTGGAACCTTCCATCGCAGAGAAGGTTGTTGAAGGCATTGCCGATGCGTGCAAACACAATGGCTGCGCCCTGATTGGCGGCGAGACCGCCGAGATGCCGGGGTTTTATCCTGAGGGCGAGTACGATCTGGCCGGATTTATCGTAGGGGTGGTCGAGCGCGACCGCGTGATCACGGGCAAAGACGTGCAAATCGGAGACGTCATCCTGGGCCTCGCTTCCAACGGACTGCACACCAATGGATACTCGCTGGCGCGAAAGCTTTTCTTTGAAGTCGCCCACTACTCGCTCGACGACTACGTGAACGAAATTAAAGGCAAAGTGGGCAACGAGTTGATGCGCACTCACAAAAGTTACTGGCCCGCGCTGAGAAAACTGATCGACGCGCAATGCATTTCCGCCATGGCGCACGTCACCGGCGGCGGCATCACGGAGAATCTGCCGCGGGTTTTACCGCGGGGAACCGCAGCTTCGATCGATCTGGGCTCGTGGCCCGTTCCGCCTCTGTTTGAGCACCTTCGGGAGCTGGGCAGCATTCCACAAGACGAAATGCTGCGGACTTTCAATATGGGAATGGGGATGCTGCTGGTGATTCCTCTGGCGAAGTTCAAGAAGGCGCAAACCGTGCTCGAACGCGTTGGCGAGAAAGCTTACACAGTTGGGCGAATCGTGAAAGGCGAACGGAAGGTGATCTACAACTGAGAGAGATTGCTGATCGCTGATTACTCATTCGAAAAATCTTCCCGGTCCGTGATTCTTAACCAACAATCGGTAATCGAAGGATCGGCAATTACCATGCACTCGCTCGGCATTCTCCTCTCCGGACGCGGTTCGAACTTCGTCGCCATCGCCGACAGCATTGAAGCGGGTCGCATCGCGAACGCGCGTATTGGCGTGGTCATCACCAATCGGGCCGACGCCCAGGGAATCGCCATAGCACGGCAACGCGGCTTGACTGCGCTGACCATTCCGTCGAAAGGCAAAACTCGCGCTGAGCACGATCGCGAAGTTGTCGCCGCGCTGAAGCAGCATAATGTCGAACTGATTTGCCTCGCCGGATACATGCGCCTGCTCTCGCCGTGGTTCGTGCAGCAGTTTCCGCGCCGTATACTTAACATTCATCCGTCGTTGCTGCCGGCGTTTCCCGGGCTCGAAGCGCAGGAGCAGGCTTTCGCCTACGGAGTGAAAGTTTCCGGGTGCACAGTCCATTTCGTCGACGAGGAGCTAGATCACGGGCCGATCATCGTACAAAAAGCTGTGCAAGTGCTTGAAAGCGATACCGAACCCAGGCTGGCGGAACGCATCCTCGAACAAGAGCATATCGCTTACACGGAGGCGATAAACATTGTTCTGAGCGCAGACTTCGAGATCAGCGGGCGCAGGCTGCGCCGCAGGTAATCGGCGCGACTGCAGGCTTGCAAACTCGGGAGCCTCGCCTCACAACCTTTTGATTTTTCTCCCCATTCTCACGATCGGCAGCGAATTTCCATTGCCAAGTGGCGCCTCCTGCTTTTCGATCTCGGCGTAGCCTCTTGCTCGATAGAACGGAACTCCGCTCAAGGTCGCTCCCATTTCAAGGCGAGTGAATCCGGCTTCGGATGCGGCTTTCTCGCAAGCATCAAGAATCATGCTTCCAATGCCACGCCGCGCCCACTCCGGATGTACAAAGAATGCGCGTATCTTGGCTGCGTCCCGAGACGG
>JASICF010000458.1 GCA_030044775.1 Candidatus Sulfotelmatobacter sp.
GTGGTAGACCTGCAGGGGATGGATTCCTGGACGTTGCCTTTTGCGCACAAAGAGATTCTTGCCAGCCGCCTGAACGATTACGATCTTTTTGTTTATTCAGAAGACGACACGCTTCTCACCGAGAGAAATCTTCGGGCGTTCCTCGAAGTATCGGCGGCGCTTCCCGAGGATGAGATCCCGGGTTTCATGAGATTTGAAGAGGGGCCAGACGGCGAACCCCATTTCCCCGATGTCCATGGTCCCTTTCACTGGGATGCCAAATCAGTACGATCGAGAGGAAGCGATAAATTTGCCTTCTTCACCAACGAGCACTCTGCCTGCTACGTACTGACCCGGGAGCAGCTTCGGCGTGCGATTGATTCGGGAGGTTTTCTCGTAAAACCGCACTGTGATGGAATATATCTTCTTCCGGAGTCTGCCGCGACTGATCCCTACACCCAATGCGGGTTCACGAAGCTAATCTGCATCTCGCGCTTCGAAGATTTCCTGCTGCACCACCTTCCCAATAAATATGTGGAAGTCGGCCTCGGGGTGAGCGGTCGAGAAGTGCGCCGGCAACTCGACATTCTGCTGAGGATAAGCAGCAATGGCCATAGCCCCCAATCACTTTGCGAGACCCAGACGAAGTTGAAGTTTGCCGCTTACTCCAAATTTTATTATGAGCCGTTTCGCTCGGAGCTGGTCAATTCAATACCCGCGGAGGTGAAGACGTTGCTCTCGGTTGGGTGCGAATGGGGTGCTACGGAGGCGGCACTGGCGGAAAAAGGAGTGAGCGTAGTGGCGGTTCCCCTCGATCCCGTCATCCCCGGGGGTGCTGAGGCGGCAGGTGTAGAGATGGTTTTTGGGGATCTTCGTACAGCACGGGAACAGTTGAGCGGCCGGTCTTTCGATTGCATTTTGTTTTCAAATATCATTCATCTGGTGCCGGATCCGGAGGCCATCTTGTCATTGTTTCAGGGCCTTCTAGCAGAGAAAGGCAGGGCGATCCTTCTCGTGCCCAAGATAGCGCCACTCCTCGTGTATTGGCGGAGAATACGCCGGGACGGATTCTTCCGGGATTTCGGGGGCTACGAACGAACGGGGGTTCATCCGACCTCGAGGAGGACAATTCGCCGCTGGTTTCGCAAGGCGGGAATGGAGACAGAAAGCATTATCGAAGTTCGGTCTCCACAGGCCCGAGCCGTTGACGGGTTTATGGTCAGCCTTACAAACAATATTCTTTTCTCGGAGTTCCTTGCGGTAGCGAAAAGGGCATAATCGCGGACTGCAAGGACTTGATTTCCAGCTTATGGGGTAGATGGCACAGCAAAAATCATTCCTCAATGCCTTGAAGTGGTCGTACACGGCGAATTGGGGCCAGCAAGGCTTTACGGCGTTGTTCACGGCTGTTCTGGCGAGTCTATTGGGACCGCATGACTTCGGAACAGTTTCGATTGCCTTGATCTATATCGGTTTTCTCCAGATGTTTCTTGATCAGGGCTTTGTTACCGCTTTGATCCAGAAGAAAGACCTGGAACAGGAACATCTGGATGCCGTGTTTTGGATGGACCAGACTCTGAGTTTAATCCTGATTGGGATCAGCGTCTTACTCAGCGGATGGTGGGCACGCCAGAATCACGCGCCGGAAGTGGCGAGCATTATTGCTGCGCTGTCGCTTTGCATTCCGATCCAGGGAATGTCGCTTGTGCAGAACGCCCTGTTGAGCAGACAGATGGACTTCAAGAGTCTTTCCATCCGATCCAACGTGGCAGTTCTGATAAGCGGGGTTGTGGGAATCGGGATGGCGCTGGCGGGATGTCGCGCGTGGGCGCTGGTGGGACAGCAGATTGTTCGCGACTCGACGGCTGCGGTGTTGTTATGGAGGTTGAGTTCATGGCGTCCTCGGTTCGAATTTTCCTGGCGCCATTTGAAAGATCTCTCCGGGTTTTCGGCGTCCAACTTTTTGGCGCTCCTGGGAATTTATGCCGACGTGCAGGCGGCGTCGATTCTGCTCGGCCTGCTGTTCGGGCCGGTAGCGGTGGGTTTATACCGGATTGCGGAACGGATGGCGAACGGGATCCAGGCGGCGGTGACGTCTTCGATTCAGGCCGTCTCTTTGCCGGAGTTCTCTCGATGGCAAGACAACCCCGAAGCGCTGCGGAGGAGCATGCTGGTTTGTATTCGTCTTTGTGCCGCACTGGCCTTGCCCGCCTTTGCAGGACTGATAGCCGTAGCCGGACCTCTCATGGCGACCGTTGGTCCACAATGGACGCCGGCCGCCGACGCGCTCAGAATTTTGAGCGTGCTAAATGCTGCCCTGATGTTCGCCTATTTTACCGGCCCTTTGTTGCAAGCGCTTTCCCGACCTCACCAACTGGCGATTCTCGAATGGGCGAGAATGGCAGTGGGAGTCGTATTTCTGGTGGCCGCGGGAATGCTGGTCAAACATGGGTCGGTCACTTGGCAGCTTGCGGGGATCGCTACTGCGCGGTTCATCACCGGAGCTCTTATTGTGACCCCGGTATTCGTTTACATTTTCATGAGGCTTTGTAAGATTTCTCTGCGCGACTTGTTTTTAGGCGTGGTTCCTTCCATAGCGGCCGCGTTGAGTGTGGCCGGGGCGGTGACGCTAA
>JASICF010000459.1 GCA_030044775.1 Candidatus Sulfotelmatobacter sp.
GCCGCAGGTACGGCTGATCACCATTCTGATGCCATCAACATTGCTTGCTGCCTATTTCGCCGGACGCAGGGTCGCAACAAGACGAAATTTCAAATGGCCTGGTGCTGCAATGCTGGTTGGCGTATGGCTCACGGGCGGACCGTTTATGACGCTTGCAGCGACGGCGTCGGGAGGCGGATTTGCGGGTACCGGCGGGATTCGAGGGGGGATGCTCGTGTTTGCCATGTCGTTACTCCCACCCTACACATTCATCATGGCAACCTACGACGGCAGCTTGGGCGCGTTGCTGATCGTGACCATCGGTGCTTTGGTTTTCTGGTCTGCTCAATTGGGCGCGATAGCGATTCGGCGTTGGCTTGGATAGTTCGCTACACACCTCGCTGCAGTCGCCATGGCCTTTTCTGAAAAGTGCCTTTCTTTCCCTCCTGCTTTACACTGAAAACGCTTGGACAGCCACGCAAATTTGATTTCCTCCCTTCGCTCCGGCGATGTGCGCGCGCTTTCGCGCGCGATCTCGACCGTCGAGAACCGCGCGCCCGGCTGGTCAGACTTGCTGAAGGCTTTATTTCCTTATACCGGTCACGCCCGAGTCATCGGTCTCACCGGTGCGCCCGGAGCAGGCAAGAGCACGCTGGTCGATCAGTTGGCGCGACATTACAGGAAAGCTAAAAACCCCCATTTCTCGCGCACAGAACGCGCGAGAAATGGGGCACCCGCAACCTCGGTAACATCCCTTGACAACTACACCGTGGGCATCATCGCAGTCGATCCCACCAGCCCTTATACCGGTGGCGCGATTCTGGGCGACCGCATCCGCATGCAGGAGCACTTTTCCGACCCCGGCATTTACATTCGCAGTATGGCGACGCGCGGCTCGCTTGGCGGGCTGGCGCGCACCACCGCCGACGTAGCAACTGTGCTCGACGCTGCCGGCCGCGATCTCATCATGATTGAAACCGTCGGCGTTGGCCAGGATGAAGTCGATATCGTGCGCCTCGCCGATGTCACGATTCTGATTCTGGTGCCCGGCATGGGCGACGATGTGCAGACCATTAAAGCCGGAATCATGGAGATCGCCGACATTTTCGTAATCAACAAAAGCGACCGCGACGGCGCTGAGCACGTGGAAAAAGAAATCCTCGCGTTGCAATCGCTCGCGGCGCGCCGCGATGGATGGACACCGCCGGTCGTCAAGACAGTTGCGAGCGAAGGAAAAGGGATCAACGAACTGGGAGCAGCCATCGCCGACTACGAGTCATACTTGAAGAAGCAGAACCTGGAGCTGCGCAAAAGCTCGGAGAACTGGCAGGAACGTCTGGTCGAAATGCTGCGCGATGCCATGCTCGAAAAAGCCCGCGCCCAATTGAGTGATGGAAATTTGGCGAAGTTGGCGGCCGAAGTTGCCGAGCATAGACGCGACCCGTATACATTGGTGGAAGAGATTGCGGGGAAGGTCGTCAAATAAAAGCAGGTTCCTCGCGCTCGCTTCGCAGAGCACTCGGAATGACAGTGTGAGGGTCCCGAGGAGGCAAGCGGAAACATCCGGCGCTCTTGATAAATATGGAATTCAGCATCGATCATATCGGTATTGCGGTGAAGTCGCTGGCGACGGCGAAGTCGATTTACGAAACACTTGGCCTTCGCGTTTCTGCCGAAGAAACCGTTGCTCACGAGCAGGTGCGGCTGGTGATGGTTCCGGTCGGTGAGAGCCGGCTCGAGTTGTTAGAACCCACATCCGAAGATTCGACAATTGCGAAATTCATTGCCAAGCGCGGGGAGGGCTTGCATCACGTCTGCCTGCGAGTCCCGGATCTGACTGCGACCGTCGGCCGGCTGAAGAAAGAGGGTGTGCGTCTCGTGTCAGAAGAAATCAAGACCGGCGCCGGCGGGCACAAATATGTTTTCCTGCATCCTTCCAGCACCGGCGGCGTGCTGCTTGAGTTGGTGCAGAAATAAGAATCTGCGCACCCGGAACAATCTCCATGCTTCTTCTCGCCATCGACACTTCCGGCAGGCAAGGCAGTATCGCTCTCGCGCGAGTCGAAGAGAGAGTCAAAGATAGCGACATCCCTGAAGAGTTCGAGATTATCGAAATCATGCCGCTCGTCGGAGGCACTTTTTCCGCGCAGCTGATTCCGCAGATTTCCACGCTGATTTCAAGCAATGGCTACACCAAAGAGGCCATCGGCGGACTCGCTGTCGTTTCAGGACCGGGATCATTCACCGGACTCCGAGTCGGCCTCGCCGCGGTGAAGGCGCTCGGCGAGATTTTGGCGAAACCGATCGCCGCCGTCTCGATGCTTGAGGTCATCGCGTTTGCTAGCGGCGCGCAAGGCAAAATCATGTCTGCGCTCGACGCGGGCCGGAGCGAAATCTACGCCGGCAAATATGAGATTCCTGCCACAGAGAACGCAGTTCGAGAGGAAATCCTGAATCTTTCCGGCTTGCTGGCCGAAGCCAAAGGATGGGCAGTGGTCACTCCGGATGTGACGATTGCGGAAGCGGCCCGCGATGCGGGCCTGTCCGTCATAACTCTTCGGCCGATCTCGAGTGCTGATGTAGCCAGAATTGGCTGGGCCAAGATCCGATCCGGCGACACCGTGACGCCCGACCAGTTGGAGGCGAATTACATTCGTCGAACCGACGCGGAAATTCTTGAGAAGAAATCCTAACGTGCGTATCAGGCGGGCCGCACCTGCTGACATTCTCGGCATCATGAGCCTCGAGCGCCAGGCTGCGTCTGGCGCGCACTGGCCCCGCCAGGAATATGATCGGTTGTTTCTGTCTGATCCAGGCTCGCTATCGGAGCGACGCGCCTGGATTGCCGAGGACGACCCCGACCCGCTGGCGGAGGAAGGAAAACAGCAGCAACCCAAACTTCTCGCCTTCCTCATCGCGCGCGTAACGAACGATGAATGCGAACTGGAGAACGTGGTGGTGGATGTCAACGCGCGCCGTAAAGGTGTTGCCACGCTGCTTCTTGCTCAACTATTGCATCACTCGCAGGAGTTTCACGTTTCCAGCATTTTCCTGGAAGTCCGCGAGTCCAACCACGCTGCTCGACGGCTATACGAGAAGTCCGGATTCGAAATCGTTGGGTTGCGGAAGAATTACTACTCGCAGCCTCGGGAAAATGCAGTCTTATATCGACGTAACCTTTGCTAAATCCAGCGTTTTGTTGTATTTCTCTGATGCTCGAATGCACCAGATTTGGGCATTGAACCATTTTTGGGGCTGTGCTAGCTTGTGGGTATGAATCCCGGTTGGAGGTCTACTGGATGGTGACTCCGAATGACGCTCTCCTGACGAATCACGAAGAATTTCGCAAACTGGTTCAGGAACACCTGCAGTATTCCACTCGTCTTGATTCTCTCACCCAAAAACGTTATCTCAGCGAAGACGAAAAGCTGGAAGAAATCCGCCTGAAGAAGCTCAAACTGCGCCTCAAAGATCAGATGCAATCGATCGAGCGGCAGTACCGGCAACAGTTTGGCACGCACGTAGCGTAAAATCTCTGTCCGTTCGAAAAGCGGCGTCGCCGCAAAGGTGGGATTCTATCTCTTGATGGGCGCTGGCGAGCGCCTTTCTTTATTTACACTTACCCAATTTGTGCTTGAGCCCATTCTCGAGTGAACTTAAGCTTTCTGCGCCAACCTGTGCTCTATAATTGTGGAATCCCATGGTTCGCGATGGCTACTATTACGCGCTGGCTCTGATGGCAGCGGCTGTGCTCGTCGGATGGTTCGGGGGGCCTGGGTGGAGCATAGTCCCGATTTTGCTGGCAGCATTTTTCTTGTGGTTCTTTCGCGATCCTGAACGTGTTATTCCTGATGCCGCCGGGGCGGTGGTCTCGCCTGCGGATGGTAAGGTCACGTCAGTTTCTATCGCCGGAAACAGCGAGAAACAGACCCGCGTCAGTATTTTCCTGAACGTCTTTGACGTGCACGTAAACCGCTCGCCGATTGCAGGGGTGGTGCGTGATATCCGCTACCAGCGCGGCAGGTTCCTGAATGCGATGAACGAACGTTCCGCTGAACAGAACGAGCAAAATGTCGTCAAAGTTGAGGGTGATGGGCAAGTGGTTGTGTTTAAGCAGATCGCCGGCCTGCTGGCACGGAGAATTGTTTTCCATCCCAAAGTTGGCGACCACGTTGAGCGTGGCCAGCGTGTGGGATTAATGAAATTTGGTTCCCGGGTGGATGTATTGCTCGGTCCGGCCGCCCACGTACAGGTGAAAATCGGAGATCGCGTTCGCGGCGGGGAGAGTATCCTCGCTTACCTGGAGGATAAAGCCGAGCTGGCGGGCGCTGCGCAGTCTGCCGCTCGCGAGGAAACGCATTGATGGGCGCAATTACCCCGAATTCGCGGCACGACGCCGGGCGGACGAGGCGCATGCGCAAAGGCATGTATATTCTGCCTTCCCTCTTCACTACGGGAAACATGGCGGCAGGCTTTTACGCAATCCTGGAAGTCGTCCACGCCACCGCCCTTACCCCATGGCATCTCGACAATGCTGCGATAGCAATCGGATTTGCCGTTCTGTTCGACGGTCTCGACGGCCGGGTCGCCCGCATGACAGGCACCAGCAGCGATTTCGGCAGGGAACTCGATTCGCTGGCAGATGTAATTACATTTGGCGTTGCTCCCGCGATGCTTGCCTGGACCTGGGGATTTCATCTGATGCCGACCGTTGCCTTGACCGAGTGGAACATCAAGCTCACTCAGCTCGGCGCGATCGCGAGTTTTCTGTTCCTCATGGCCGGAGCAAGCCGGTTGGCCCGATTCAACATTACAGCCAACCCACAGCCATCGAATCCTGGCCGCCCGGGAAAGAAATATTTTGTTGGTATGCCGATCCCGGCGGGGGCCGGTGTGATTGCGGCGGTGGTTCACTTTGAATCCGGAGCTCCACTGCAAAGTTGGTATACCGCAGTAACCTGGCTGACGATGGTTGCCGCAGTCGGTTATCTCATGGTGAGCACGTGGCGTTTTTATAGCTTCAAGGACATCGATTTTAGTTCGCGCCGTCCCTTCCGCCTCATTATTCTCTTTGCTGCGCTAATCGCAGCCGTCTGGTTCTTCTCCAAGCCCGTCCTGTTCGCGGTCGCGCTGCTGTATATGTTTTCGGGCGTTTTCTGGCGACTGCAATGGATATTTCGCCGTCGCAAACAACCCCCTGCGCCACCAATCTATCGGGAGGCGTCGCAAACTTCATGAGTGCTCCCCCTAAAGTCTCCGTGTTGCCGGCTTCTTCTGCGCGCGGCCAACTCTTTCGCGTGGCAATCGTGGGCGCTGCTTCACTTAAAGGGAAAGAAGTCGCGGAGATGCTGAATGAGCGCAACTTTCCCGCGGTGGACGTTCGCCTCCTCGATGATGATGAATCGATTGGCCAGTTGGAAGCTACGGGAGATGAAATCAACTTCATTCAGAGCGTCCGCTCCGAGCAGTTCACCCATGTCGACTTCACGTTTTTTGCATCCGACGCGGAATGTGCACGCAAGAACTGGAAGAGAGCGCGCGATGCCGGCAGCGCCATCATCGATCTTTCTGGCGCGCTGGAAGAGGAATCCGATGTTCAGGTTCGATCGCTCTGGGTGGAGCGTGAGCGCGGGGAAATCTGGCAACCCGACCTTCAACCGGCTCCGGTAGTCGTAGCGCATCCGGCTTCGATAAGCCTGGCGTTGCTGCTATTGCGTGCGCGCAAAGCCGGTGCAGTTCGTACAGTCGCCGCTACCGTTTTCGAGCCGGCCTCTGAGCAGGGACAAAAAGGAATGGATGAGCTTCACCAGCAGACCGTGAACCTGTTGTCGTTTCAGGCGTTGCCGAAAGACGTATTCGACGTTCAGATTGCTTTCAACATGGTCGCGCAATATGGGGAGAAATCGCAGCGGTCGCTCGATTCACTGGAATCAACCGTACGGCGTCACTTTCACAAAATTGCTGGAACCGAAGCCGCCGGGCCGGCTCTGATGGCGCTCCAGGCCCCGGTTTTTCATGGTCATTCACTCGCTCTGTACTTTGAAATGGAGCAGGCACTCAACCGCGAAAAACTTTCGCAATCGTTGGCGGGAGATCACGTCACTGTTGTTGCAACGCACGAGAATTTGCAGCCCAATAATGTGAATACGGCAGGTCAACCTAACGTTCTGGTTGCGCTGAAGAACGACGCCGAGCGTGCAAACGGAGTCTGGCTGTGGGCGACGGTCGATAATCTCCGCGTTGCCGCCATTACTGCGGTGGAATGTGCCGAGAGCATGATCGCGACCCGGCCGCTGGGAAAAGTGCAATGAAAGGCTTTCGGGGATTGCCTTTCGCCTTGCTGGCAGTTACCACGGCTTGCGGATATCACACGGCGGGGCACGCAGCACAAATTCCTGAGAACGTTAAAACGATTGCCGTCCCTGCTTTCGTCAACCAGACGCGAACCTACCGCATCGAACAGTTACTGACTTCTTCGGTCGTCAGCGAGTTTACTAGCCGCACTCACTATCGTATTCTCAGCGATGCCGGCGAGACAGCCGATGCTACCCTCCGCGGCACCGTGTTATCAGCTTCCTCTACGCCGCTCACTTACAATTCATCTACTGGACAGGCAGCCAGCGTTTTGGTGGTCGTCAGCATGAGCGTGTCGTTAACTGACCGGCAAGGCAAAGTCCTTTACCAGAACCCTTCCTATCTTTTTCGTGAGCAATACGAAGTGTCGCAGGACTTGACCAGCTTCTTTCAGGAGGATTCGCCCGCCTTTCAGCGTCTCTCCCGCGATTTTGCTCAGACCCTGGTTTCTAACATCCTGGAGGGTTTTTAGATGTTAGAGTTGATTGCGCGAGGCTTTTCGAAAACGGAGAACCTTCACTGAAGGCATTTGCCCAGGCCGAGCGGTTTGTCAGCGATCTCCAGTCGCGCAAGCTGCGGCCAGCCTACGTTTTCGTGGGCGACGAAGCGTACTTCCGCAAGCGCTTTCGCGACGCGATTCTTGAGCATCTCGTTCCTGCTGATCTTCGCGATTTCAGCCTGTTTGAATTCGATCTCGCCGAAACCGATCTCTCAGAGATCCTCGATCGCGCGCGTACTCCATCGCTGATGGCTCCCTTCCAGGTCTTCTTCGTGCGCGGTGTGAAAAGTCTTTTTGGCCGCGGCTCGAACGACGAGAAGCTGGCCGCGATCGAAGAGTATTGCAAGAATCCCAATCCTGACGGGTTGCTCGTTTTTGTCGCCGACCACATCAGCATTCCGGCCGACGTTCGCCGGATCGAGATGCAGGATAAGGAACGTTATCAGCGGATTCGCGAAACCATGGGCCAGTTCTGCGGCATCGTCGAGTTGGCGCGGGTGGAAGAAGGTGAGGCCGTGCGCTGGATTGCCGACTATTGCGGCAGCCGCAATCTGAAGATCGATGCCGACGGTGCTCGCGAACTCGTCGATGCTCTCGGCGGCGACATGATGATGATTTCGAACGAGATTGAAAAACTCACGCTCTACGTGGGCGCCAGAAATCGCATTACGCTCGGCGATGTGGAAACCATGGTGCTGGCGGCAAAACAGCGCTCCTTATATGAACTGACCGATGCCATCTCATCCAAAGAGCGTGCGCGGGCTCTGGAGATTCTGGACGCCATTCTCTCGTCGGGCGAAGGCGAAGAAGCCGCCATTGGACATATTTACATGCTGGCCAAAACGTTTCGGCAGATGTTGGTGATTCTCGAGCGCAACGTCCGTGACCAGCGCATGCTCTGGGCCGCGCTGTGGCAAGGCTTTCGCGTTCCTCCATTTGCTGCAGAGGATGTGATCCGGCAGGCTCGTCGTTACAAATCGCGCCGTGAATTGACTCGCGCCATTCGCCTGGTGGCGAAAGCCGACCTTGCCCTGCGGTCGAATCCCGTCAGCAAGCGCATGGTGCTGGAGCGCCTGGTGATCGAGCTCACGACCGAACCGAAAGCCGAAGCTCACGGCTGGATGCAGGAACAATTGCCGGTGTAAGCCCGTAATTTCGAACCGAGAATAGAAATGCTCTGGCGTTATCTCATCCAAGGTCCTTGGATCGTCTTCGTCGTTTACTGGGCGATCGGTGCCTTCAAGACCCGCCGCACCGCAAAGAAGGAGTCATTCGTCGCGCGGTATGGAGTCATGTTCGTCGAAGTTCTTGGCTTCGTTTTGTTGTTTGACGGGGATGTTACGAGCGGCATCCTCAACCAAAGAGCTTTCGATCTCCCGCACTGGCTGCGGGTTTCCGGCGTCGTTTTGATTTGGGTGGGTATTGCCCTGGCGCTCTGGGCGCGATGGCATCTCGGCCAGTACTGGAGCGGACGAATCACCATCAAGGAAGATCACAAACTGATTCGCACCGGGCCGTATGCGCGCCTCCGCCATCCAATCTATTCGGGGCTTGAGTTGGCAGCGATCGGCTCGGCCATCGCAATTGACCGCTGGCGGTGTCTGCTGGGAGTCTGCGTAATCATTATCGGCTTCTGGATTAAAGCCAAACGAGAAGAGGCGATGCTCGGTGCACAGTTCGGAGACGCGTTCGAGGAACACCGCCGGTACACGGGCTTTCTGCTGCCGAAGCTGCGGCGAAGCTGGATCTCGCGAATGTGAGAAGTTGCCGCGGCTATTTCATCGCGCTAACGCGCGCGCCAAGCCGCGATTTATACCGGCCCGCCGTGTTGCGATGCAGTGTGCCCTTCTGGACCGCTTTATCGACCACGGATACCGTCTGACGATAGGTTTGTTCAGCAGCCTGCTTATCGCCTTTCGCGATGGTTTCACGCAACGTTCTCAGCGCGGTGCGAAGCCGCGAGCTATTCGCGCGGTTCGTCGCCGTGCGCCGTTCAGTTTGCCGTGCGCGTTTCAGTGCAGAAAAATGATTTGCCATCTCTGATTGCTGGCCTTGTCTACAGCAGAATGTTCGGATGGAACTCCGAGCCACTATTTTACGGGAGGGAGTTCTAGGCGGTCAAACCGGGCTGCCGTCGATGGTATGCGGCTTCGCCGATTCCCATGCGAATCGAATCTGCGGATTTGCGTTTTCGTCGCAAAGCACAAAGCAGGACCTGTGACTTCGTTAGGTAGGGGAGACTGACCACAGGCCACTAAAGAATGATTCACCTGCGTAAAAGGCGCTCACGAAACGGCATTGACTCTCCTTTCGGGGCGGGGTACGCTTTAACCAATGGAAGTATCTTGCCCCGTGGGCATGAACACTCCGGTTTGT
>JASICF010000460.1 GCA_030044775.1 Candidatus Sulfotelmatobacter sp.
GGGTGATTCCAGTCACCCGGCCAAGTGCCGAATCTCCTTGCCGTTGCCCCATGGAAGACCACAATAAAAGCGAACTCAAAGACTTACCTACGGAGGTAGGAATATGACTGGTGGTACCCTCACAACGCCCGGAATCAAGGCTCCGGGCGATTACATTGAAGACGTAATGCAAAGCGTGAAGGCGAAGAACCCCGCCGAGCCTGAATTCCATCAGGCGGTTCGCGAGGTGTTCGATTCTCTCCGCTTGGTCCTCGCGAAGCATCCCGAGTATCAATCCAACCGTATTCTCGACCGCATCGTCGAGCCCGAGCGCGTTCTCATGTTCCGTGTGCCCTGGATCGACGATCAGGGCAACGTGCAGATCAACCGCGGTTTTCGCATTGAAATGAATAGCGCCATCGGTCCTTATAAAGGCGGACTGCGGTTCCATCCCTCGGTGAATCTCGGCATTCTGAAATTCTTGGCGTTCGAGCAGGTATTCAAGAACTCGCTCACTACGCTGCCCATGGGCGGCGGCAAAGGTGGGTCGGATTTCGATCCGAAAGGGAAGAGCGATAACGAAGTGATGCGCTTCTGCCAGAGCTTCATGACTGAGCTGGCGCGCCACATCGGTCCGAACACCGACGTCCCTGCGGGGGACATCGGCGTGGGCGGACGCGAAATCGGCTATCTCTTCGGCCAATACAAGCGCCTGCGCAACGAATTCACCGGTGTGCTCACCGGCAAAGGCCTCAACTGGGGCGGATCGCTGATTCGTCCGGAAGCCACCGGTTATGGCTGCGTTTATTTCGCGCAGGAGATGTTGAAGTCCCGCAAGGACTCGCTAGAAGGGAAGCTATGTCTGGTTTCCGGCAGCGGCAACGTTTCTCAGTACACCATCGAGAAGCTCCTCGATCTCGGAGCGAAGCCGGTTACGGTCTCGGATTCCAACGGCGTGATCTACGATCCCGATGGCATCAATCGGGAGAAGCTTGCGTTCATTCTTGAACTGAAGAATGTAAAGCGCGGCCGCATTCGCGACTACGCCGATCACTACAAGAAAGCCATCTTCATGCCGACGGACGTGAAGCTCGAGCACAGCCCGCTGTGGAACATCAAAGCGGATTGCGCCTTTCCGAGCGCGACGCAAAATGAAATCACCGCAAAAGATGCAGCGAACCTGATCAAGAACGGCGTCAAGGTAGTAGCCGAAGGCGCCAACATGCCAAGCACGCTGGAAGCGACCAAGCTCTTCCTTGAAGCTGGAGTTCTGTATGGCCCGGCGAAGGCGGCGAATGCCGGCGGCGTAGCCACTTCGGGTCTCGAAATGTCGCAGAACAGCGCGCGCATTTCCTGGACTCGCGAAGAAGTGGACGACAAGCTGCACAAAATCATGGTCGCCATCCACCGCAACTGTTTCGAAACGGCCGAGAAATACGGCACGCCCGGCAACCTGGTGAACGGCGCCAACATAGCCGGCTTCCTCAAGGTTGCCGATGCGATGCTGGATCAGGGGCTGGTGTAGTTAGTTATTGGTGAGAGCTGCCTGTGAAGTAGGTGCCCCACCCTACGCGGTTTCGTAGGTGGGCGTTTCATTGCATAGCTTGTCATCCTGAGCGCAGCGAAGGATCTATGCATTTGCGTTTGGTTCAAAGTGCATGGATTCTTCCCTGCGCTCAGAATGACAAAGACTGCAGAACGACGACGATCCTGCCGAACCTCTCCCGCGAGAATTGTTTTACGATATTGTCAACTGACGCGCGCCCACCACAATTTAATCGCGCAGCTTCATAATCTGTCATAATATGAAGCCATGGCTATGACCTCTCTTAACATCTCCCTTCCGGAAGCTTTAAAAGAATACGTGGAAGGTCAAGTCGCTACCGGCGATTGGGGCACGCCGAGCGAGTACGTGCGTGAATTGATTCGGCAAGACAAAGAGCGGCGCCTCGCCACTCTGGAGCAGGATCTCGTCGCCGCTGCCAAAGGACCGAAGATCGAAGTCTCCATGGCCGAAATTCGCCGCAGGGGTTTGCTCCCGGCACTGCGCGAGCGTGCGCGGCGGCGATGAAACGGCGGCGGCTTGCTTTCAGCGATGCGGCGATCACCGACATCCTGGAACAAGCCGACTGGTATTTCAAGCAACCCGGCCACAAGTTGGCCCGACGTTGGGAAAGGCAGTCAAGTCGGCGATCTTGCTGATTGTCCAACGGCCTGCGACGGGTGCGCTGTGTGCGTTCCGACCCGAGGCTCTGAGGGACGTCAGGCGAACTCCGATCATCGGATTCCCGAAGCACCTGCTTTTCTACCGTTTCAATGACGAAGAGGTATTCGTTTTGCGTATCGTGCATGGCTCCCGTGATCTGGAGCGGCTCTTCTCGTAGTGCCCGACGCGCTTCGAGCTTCGCCCGACCGGACAATCGAGGGCGGCTGTCCCTACATAAAATCCGGCGTTATCATTAGCCGTTACTCGCCATGACTCTCACCCCCACAGCCGAACCCCTCCTCGACGCCGAAGCGCGACTCGAAGGCTTCGACAACCTGATGCCCTTCAAGGTCCAGAACATTCTTCTGGTTTCCAGCCTTTACGATTCCTTCATCCTCCGCGAAGATGGGCGCCTCAACGAGCTTCTTATCGACGAGTCGCTCGAACTGAACCTGCAGCAGATTCCCGGCATCACGCATGTCTCCAGTTGCGCTGAGGCGCTCGAACTTGCGCGCTCGCAGCCGCGCTTCAATCTGATCGTCACCAACCTCACCGTCGCTGACATGAGCGCTGCCGATCTTGCCCGCGAAGTCAAGCGGGCGGGGCTCGATGTCCCAGTCGTCGTGCTCGCCTACGATTATCGGGAAATAAAAAACTTCATCAGCCGCAATCCAGTCACCGACATCGAGCGCATTTTTCTCTGGCAGGGGAACGCCCGCATTCTCATCGCCATCGTCAAGTACATCGAAGACAAGCGCAACGTGCCCCACGATACCCGCGCCATGGGTGTGCCCGTGCTGCTCGTCGTCGAAGACAACATTCGTTATTACTCGTCGTTCCTGCCTGTCATTTATACCGAGTTGATCAAGCAGTCGCGCCGCGTGATTCAGGAAGGAATCAACGTCGCGCACAAGCTGGTGCGCTTGCAGGCGCGGCCGAGAATTCTGCTGAGTTCGAATTTCGAGGAAGCCGCCGAATTAGTCCAGCGCTATCGCGATTATCTTTTCGGCCTGGTTTCCGACGTCGAATTTCCCTGGGAAGGCAAACTCAATTCCGAGGCCGGATTCGAGCTAGCACGTCT
>JASICF010000461.1 GCA_030044775.1 Candidatus Sulfotelmatobacter sp.
CTGCGATCGCACAGACGCCGGCGAATCCTGCAGCAAGAAAGATCGTGCTCTCCCGCTTGCGAGCCCAATCGGACTGCAAAACGAATCCCACGGCCAGGCCGGCGAAGGCAAAGGCGCTCCATGGGAAAACCGGAAACAACCATGCCTGCGGCGTGCCCAGATTATGCACGCCGTTGATATACGACTCTAATGGCCAGGGCAGCCAATCCGGCCGCCAGGTGGTCCAGAGCGGCGGCGTGAAAAGGGAAATTATCGTGGCGGTTGCGGTAGCGGCGAGAACGATCGCCGGCATGGTCTTCGCTCTACTCTGAAGAGAGAGCACCAGCCAGCACAGCAGTCCCATCAGCATCATCGAAACGCCGATCGTGTTGAGGATATCGACGCGCAGCAGGTCGCTCGCGGGCGCCCAGCCCCAGGCAATGACATACTCCTGCAGTCGAAACAGCAAACCGAAGGCGAAGATTTCAGCGCCACGGAAAATCGTGACACGCGCAATCTGTGCCGGCGCTAAGTTCTTCTGCAGTAGTTTCTGGGTGACCAGCGCGAACGAAATGCCGGCCAGGAACAAAAACAGAGGGGCAGGAAAGGTCCCGCCCAATTGCGAATACATGAAGAACTTGCTCTGCCGCGCGGCGGGACTTAGCCATGAGTCGTAGCAATGAGTTTGAAACATCAGGACGCAGGCCAGACCGCGCATCCAGTCGATGTAGGCGAGCCGACGTGTAGGGCTACGAGACGGCACGCGTCATCATATCCTACGTGGCGTTCATGATAGCTGCCGCTCAGCGAGCACGATGGGCCAAGGCGAAGAAAGCGCCAGCATAAATCTACTGCAGGCTTGCGATGCCCGATGGAGGTACGGTGTCACCAGTATTCTCAACCAGGATCAGCCCCGTCGTCGCCACGTTTGAGGAATTGAAGCTCCCAAGGGACAGCGTGAGGACAGGGCAGGGCTCAGTCGAACCGCCACATATCACGCCGTTGACCTCGATGCCAGTGATTGTGAAGCTGGCGGTAAAACCGGATACGACGTACGGTCCATAGTTCTGGCCGACCACCGGACCGACACTGCCGTTATATTCGGTGAAGCTTTTGAACACCACTCCTTTGCCTGTGCCGTCGAATTCTATAGTGCCCACGGAGAGGCTTGGACTGTTGACGTTCGTGATCTGAAAGTTATAGGTCCCCTTCAGACTCGCAACTGATGTCGCCGCGACGGCTGGAAAGACTGTGGCGAGCAACACGACCAATGCGGAGAGTAACGATCTGAGTTTCATTTGTTTTCCTCGCGGTAGGTTCGCAACCCTTTTGAACTCATGCGAACCGCTCAAAACATCACGCGACTATACGCTTGCAGTCGGCGAGTTCAATGAGCCGATGGTGCCAAATCGCTAGCACTCGCGGGGTAGGCTGAGCCGGTCCGGATCAGGTCGCAGTTTCTGCCGGGACCGCGTTTTGGCCGTTAGATCGCTTGGTAGAATACCAGCAGTCACTCGCCAAGGCTTCGCAGATCGCTGCGGAGCAGAAGCAGGGGTGAACCCAATAGCGTGCAGTTTGGCACACAGCCACATGTTGGGTCCGCGTAAGTTCTTGAGGGCGCGTAGCTCAATTGGATAGAGCACGGGATTTCTAATCCCGGGGTTGCAGGTTCGATCCCTGCCGCGCCTACCAGCATGGGGGTCCAGCGGTGGGGATGTGATAGTCTGCATTGCGTCCTGGCCCCGCGAATCAACCATGCATCGCCGCCAACTTCTGAAAGGCCTCGCGATCGCGAGCGCTTCGAGCCTTCTGTCGTCTTGTGGAAAGAAACTGGTCAGAGCAACCGTATCCCGGCCTCTGTGCCTGCCGCGAGTCAATGTCTCGTCCGATCGGATCATTCGATCGATCTGCGGATTGCGTCCTTACCGCCGCTCCGGCTTCGTTGTCCGCCCGGAGCAGATTGGCGACACTCTTGTAGTTCATAACTACGGACACGGCGGCGCGGGAATCACGTTGTCGTGGGGAACGGCCAAGCTCGCTGTCGATCTCGGCGCGCCCGGACATAGCGGCCCCGCCGCAGTGCTCGGCAGCGGCGTCGTAGGTCTTTCGACGGCGCGACTCCTACAGAATTCGGGGTTCCAGGTAACCATCTACGCGAAAGATCTGCCTCCGAATACGACTTCCAACGTCGCCGGCGGATTCTGGTATCCGGTTACCCTTTTCCAGGAGCAATTCCGGACCGCTGCCTTCAACGACCAGTTCACGAGGGCGTGCAACTTCGCATTCACCCGCTATCAGACCATGGTTGGACCTCGGTACGGTGTGCGCTGGACGAGCACTTTTCTGCTTGCGCAATCCGCGTTTCCGAACGCGGGTGATTTCAGCCAGAAGGGAGTTGTCGGCAGCCTGACACCGGAGTTCCGAGACCTGGGGCCTGGGCAGCATCCCTTCGCTGGCTACGAATTCGCGCGAGGTTTCGACACTTTGCTCATCGAGCCTCCCATTTATCTGACGGCGCTGATGCAGGATTTTCTTATAGCGGGCGGTAAGGTTCAGGTTCGCGAGTTTCACGAAGCTGCAGAGCTCAGCCGGTTACCAGAAAGGTTGGTCTTCAACTGTACAGGATTGGGCGCGAAGGCGTTGTTCAACGATGAAGAACTGACGCCTGTAAAAGGACAGCTGACTTTTCTTTTGCCACAGCCGGAGATCGACTACTCAGTCGTCCACGGCGGCCTGTATATGTTTTCGCGACAAGACGGCATTGTGTTGGGCGGCACGCATGATGAAGGAAATTGGTCGCTGGACGTGGATAAACAGGTGCGCGACCAGATCATCGCCGGGCACAAACAGTTCTTTGACAGCATGCGTGCCTGTTAAACAAACGCGGCGATATTCAACGGCGTTTGCACAGCGTCGCGAGTTTAGGTTTTAGGACTTCCTTGGTCTGGAGCCTGGGGTGATGATGTCTCGTCTTTTGCGGCCATCGCGGTTTTAAATCCACGAATGCTTTCGCCCAATCCTTTGCCCAGCTCCGGCAGCTTCTTCGGGCCAAATATCAGCAAGGCAATTCCGGCAATCACCATGAGATGCATCGGCTGAAAAATTCCTTCGAACATGAACTTCCTCCATTTCGGCGACTATAAAAAATCATTCCAAAAGTCTTGCTAAAGCGAAACACGAGCCTTCGGTTCAAAGAGCAGGCGCTGTGAATCCCGCGGAACACAGCGCCTGTCAGCGCCTCCGTTTGCAAAACTTCAAGCTGCTAACCGCGCTGCGCGGCGTCTGCGGCTTCGGCCAGAACGGTGAGCGTGTCGAAGAATTCATTCGACTGTCCGACAAAAAGTCCGCTGGCGGTGAGAGCTGCGACCGCAGCCTGCGCGCCGGCAAATTTATCGGTCACTGGACGAATCATCGCAACGTTGGGTAGGCCAGGGTTGAATTCGAAAGGAACAGGGAAGATAAGGCTGGGTTGAATCAGGGGATCCAGCGGGTCGAAGAAATTCGGGAATGTCAGGCCCGAGATCGCGTCGGTAAAAGGTGCGATCGGGGGTTGCACTCCGTTGCCCGAAAAATCAACCCATTCAAGAAAGTGAGCGATCTCGTCTCCGCCAATGCCGAGGGTGATCTTGAGCACTTCAGCGTCCGTAACTTTTTGACTCAGGGCTGCATAGAGACTCGTGCCGCCTTGCTCAATCTGTCCGAAGTGAAAGCCCGCGACGTTCGCGATCGCCTGAATGTGATCGTTGCCCCTGAAGTTGGAGTTGGATGCACCCTTGTAGTCGGCATCGCTTCTGGGAATGGCTGTAACGTCATTGAGAGTAATGGCCTGTGGAAACTTGGCGCCGAGATCCGGATTGCTGGTGCTGCGATAGCGGACATACCAACTGGTGTCGACATTAAGCTGCATGAGGTTAGTAATGCGCAACTGACCGCTCGATCCTCTCGCCGTGCTGCCGGGAAGAGTTGCGAACTGGGAAAGGTCGACCGGCGTAGCTCCCTTGGACTGGAGATACGCGTTGAGGAAGGTGGCGTGGCTCACTTCATCCAGCGTGTTGCTGGCGATGTATTGCGGCCCGTCGGGATCGAGATTCGACAAAGCGATTTGATACGGATTCAACTTTTCGTTCGGGTCGATTTCGATGGGTGGAAGGTCCCCGATACCTCCCAGTTCGGCGTATTGCTGCCACAGGTCGCTCTCGATAAGTTCGGCCGCGGCGAGAAAACTAAGAATGGCAATGTCTCCCGGCGGAAGCGAACCGGAGGAGTCGGTTGTGCGGGCGAACGCCGGCATACTTTTCGCCAACAACCCGGCTCCGGCGAGTGCCGCTCCTGCCGCAACTGATCTCTTCATGAACGAACGGCGGTTGACTACCCCACGCGAGGGCGCATTGGTTTTGGCGTCTGCAGGTTGAGGCGACTCCGGCTCCAATACCGGAGAGGAAATTCTTTCAACACTCATAAGTCTATGCTCCAAAGTTGCAGAATGACGTTAGGCATCGAGGCAGGGATTCGAATTCAACGTGAACGCAGAATAGAGACGATTCGCGGAGACGATGTCAGGTGGAAGTTAGAAAGTTGTAAAAATATTCCAAGAGTGCGATGCACAGACCGGTCAATTTTCCTATCGTCCCGATTTCACTCATCGGGTCGATTAGTGTCCGCGCTCCGTTGCCATCCCCTCTGCCCGCACGATAAGATAACTCGTACACATCTTCTCCGCTTATATCCCATAAGCAATTCAGTTTTTGTCGCGGCAGGGCGTGTGCGACCCCGGTGTTGGTTAAGAGTGCCTTGAATACACGCGCACGCAGTTGCGCGCAAATCCCTGGAACGGAGTTGGCTTTTGAACCGAGGCAAAACCGCGGTGATTGTGGGCGCCCAGTGGGGCGATGAAGGCAAAGGCAAGATCGTCGACGTGCTGTCGGAGAGCTTTTCCGTCGTTGCACGCTACGCCGGCGGCCACAACGCCGGCCACACCGTAATCATCAACGGAAAAAAGTTTGTTCTGCAGCTTGTGCCGTGCGGAGTCCTGCGTCAGGGATGCCGCAGTGTCATCGGCAACGGCGTAGTGCTCGATCCCATGGCGTTCCTGAAGGAAGTCGCCGCATTGCGCGACGCGGGATTGAAGGTCGATGGCAATCTGTTTGTTTCGAATCGTGCACATGTCATTCTGCCCTACCATCGTATGATTGAGCTGGCTGCGGAGAACGCGCCGGGCCGGGTAAAAATCGGCACCACCTCGCGCGGGATCGGCCCGGCATATGAAGACAAAATGGGACGGCGCGGTCTGCGCGTCGCGGATTTGCTCGATTTGCAACTGTTGAAGAAGCACATAGAGAACGCGGTGCGCGAGAAGAATATGATCGCGCACGCGCTGTTTAATTCCGAGCCTCTCGATGCCGACAAGATGTATGCGGAATATGCCGCCGCCGCCGAAAAGATTGCTCCATTCGTCGCCGATACAGCGGTTTTGCTAAACCAGGCGCTAGCGGCCGGCGAATCGATCTTGTTCGAAGGCGCGCAGGGAACGATGCTTGACATCGACCACGGCACCTATCCGTTCGTCACTTCTTCGAGCGCGACCTCGGGGGGTGCGGCCACCGGGACGGGCATCGCCCCGAACGCAATCGATTCCGTGATTGGTTTGACCAAGGCTTATTGCACGCGCGTGGGCGAAGGCCCGTTTCCCAGCGAAGAGAAAGGCGATGCCGGGCAGCAATTGCGCGTGCGGGGCAACGAATTTGGCGCGGTTACCGGGCGTCCGCGGCGCACCGGTTGGCTCGACTTGCCGCTGCTTCGCTATGCCCGCATGATTAACGGCATCTCGTGGCTGGTGGTGACGAAGCTCGACGTGCTCGATGAACTCGCGGAAATTCCGGTTTGCGTCGGCTTGAAAATCGACGGCAAGCCGACCGGCGAGATCCCGGCGCAAGCCAGCGGCTTCGACAAAATCGAATGCGTTTATCACAAGATGCCGGGCTGGAGAGCCTCTACGCAAGGTGCGACCGAATTCGGTCAACTGCCTAAAGCGGCGCAGGAATATTTGGCGTTCGTGGAAAAGGAGACGGGAGTCAGGGTTGGCATGGTCTCGACTGGGCCAGAGCGCGATCAGATCATTTTTGCCGATGAATTCGCCCGGGAAATGCAGACAAGGTCGCCCGGAAAAGTCTAGAATGTCTTCCCAGATCGCAAGGGATGAGCCCACGCGTAAGGAGCGTAGCGATGGTAGTTTTGGCTGTAACGTGGATGGCAAAAGCCGGTCGTGAAGCGGAAGTGACTGCGCTGTTCGCGAAGCTGACTGAAGAGTCCCGTAAGGAGCCCGGTTGCGTGATGTACCAGGTCCACCGGCACAAGACCGAGCCGCGCCGTTTTTTTATTTATGAGCAGTACAAAGACGATGCCGCGCTGGAAAACCACCGCGCCGCGCCGCATTTTTTGCAGTTTGCCCGCAAAGACCTGCCAAAACTCGCCGATCGTACCGAGGGCCACCTGTTCGAGCCGCTGGGATGACTAATTTCCCCAGTACCTACGATAACGACTAAGCCGACCATGCCTCGCCCCCTGTCCGACAGGCGCGGCATTTCGATTCAGCTCAATCTGGTTGCGATGACCTCTTGGCGGGCCACTCGCCAAAGGCGGCTCTCGTGCGGAGTTCACGGAGTAATGTTTGAACCTGTTTTGGCATTCGCTCTTTGGGGAGTTT
>JASICF010000057.1 GCA_030044775.1 Candidatus Sulfotelmatobacter sp.
ATGGGTCGACTCAAGACGTCGGGCCTGGAAATCGAGCAGTCTCCAATTTCAATGAAAGGCATAGCGATGTCGGCCGATTTGGTCGAGAGCGGGGCAATTTCCGGCAAGATGCTGAAAGATCTTTACGATCTCAGCTTTGAGCGTAAGAAAGATTTCCCGGAAGTCTATGAGCAGGAGGGCCGCCCGCAGCAGTCGAGCGACACCTCGGCACTGGAGAAGATAATTGAAGAAATTGTTGCGGCGAATCCGAAGCAGGTGGAACAGTACCGCGCCGGGAAAAAGACTGTGCTGGGATTCTTTGTGGGCCAGGTCATGAAGGCTTCGAAGGGCCAGGCAAATCCGCAGGTGGTGAACGAGTTAATCGTGAGGAAACTCGATGGCTGACGGCAGCCCTGAAGGAGTGGCATGGAGAACCTTCCGTTCTTCTACTATGACATTATTGCCCGCATAATACCGGGGGCCCTATTGATAGCCTCGCTCAGGTCCGCTGGAGCGAAATTACCCTCCGAATGGGCTTGGGTTTTTCAGGGGGCAGAGGCATGGAAGAACTTGGTTGCTGCCCTGGTGTGCGCCGGCGCCGCCTACATGATTGGTGTCCTGATGGAGGTCGTGTTCTCCAGTCCCCTGGATCTTCTGAGCCGCAAGGCTTTCGAATCGGCCTTCCAGTCCTATGAATGGCGCAAGAGCTGGTTCAGGCCGGCCCTGAAAGGGGAAGACTACGTGAAGTATCGCCGACACCTATGGAATTGGCTTACGCTGAAGGGGGCGCACGATCCCAGGGCCTTCGCGCATGCACACCGTTTCCAAGCGGAGACGCGCCTTTGCTGTTATTCGGTGCTGCCGGCTTTGATCTTCACGGGTTCGGCGATTTACCAGGGTCGGATTTGCGACTTGTGCCGGTGGTCGTGTTCCTGGCCCGCCCTTGCGGGGACAGCCTTCACGCTGCTTTTGGTCTGCGGAGCGTACTTACGTGAATGGCGTCGCTGGGTTCAAGCGCTTGTTTCGGCTGATCACTTCGGCTTCCGTTGGCCTCGGGCGGCGCCAAGGGCGCGCGCATATAGGCCGGAGTAGGGGGTTCGCTACACACATAACCGAAGTACCATTCCTCGCTGTGACTTCTGCCATCTGATTCCTTCTGGACATTTTCTTTACGATCATGCCGGGCCTGTGTGTCTGGGCTGACCGCCCGAGCGGATTCATGAGATTCAAGATCGACCGCATTATCAGCATCGCCACATTGATTGCCTCGCTGGTGGCAATTTTTTTGGTATTGAAGAAGCCGGCTCCGGTTGGGCGGCCGCAGAGCCCAGCGGCGATCGCGGCAAATGCCGAGTCGTTCGACAGGAAAATGGAGACGCTGGAAGCGGCGCAGCAGCGGCGGCCTATAGCGTCGGTGGCAACCCCAGTCGAACCGGCCAACGGCGGAAATGACGGCGTAAGTGATGGAGCGCTGGCGGCAGCGGATACGCAGCCGCATGCTGAGCCGGCCGCGGTATCTGGCGCTCCGCAGAAGACCGAAGTACACATCAACTCCGATGAAATCGGCGCTGTGTTGGCGCAGGCTCTGGGATCCGTGGGAGGGGGCCCTGCCGCCAGCAGCAGTCTCTCGCCCGATTCGAACGTCGGGAGCGGCGAACCGGTGATCAAGGATCAGCACGTGAGCTTTGACGGCGACGTGGTGCACGGACAATTTCTCACGGAAATCGCGGGCAAAGATGTTTGGGTCACAGTGTCGGGTCATCTGGGATCGAAGGACGGATACGCGACGTTCGATCCGACGGAATTTAAAGTCGGCGATCTGAGTGTGCCGGTTTCGCTGGTAAATCCGGCGCTGCAGAAAAAGCTGGCCGAGCAGCGCGACCGCATGAAGCTTCCCGATTATGTCGGCGACGTGAAAGTACAGGATGGTCAGATGGTCGTGCAGCAGAAGTGATTGCGCTCGCGACCCGTTCGTTAACTTCGCAGGGATCAGCCGCTCAGGGGCAGCCCGGCGCGATCATCCTGGGTGATGGGAAGGGACTCTAATCTCCACCGATACCATTCTCAGCGGCAACCTTCCCGTACCAACGGCCTGATTCCTTCATTGTGCGCTTCTGGGTTTTGAAATCGACGTAGGCCATGCCGAAGCGTTGGCTGAAACCCTCCGACCATTCGAAATTGTCCATCAGGCTCCAGGCGTGATAGCCGCGCACATCGGCGCCCTCGGAAATGGCACGGCCGACGGCGCCGAGATATTGCCGGTGGTATTCGATGCGACGGGCATCGCGGATTGCGCCATCCGGTCCAGGACCATCGTTGTAGGCGCAACCGCTCTCAGTGATCTCGATCTGCGGTCGATGGTATTCGCGCGTGACGCTCATGATCATGTCGTACATGGCCTGGGGCCACACTTCCCATCCAGCGTCGGTTTTCGGGCCTTCGTCGCCGCCGCTCATCTTTACCGGAAACAGCCAATCTTGTGGACTCGAAACCCGCTCGACAATGCCGATTGCCGACGCGATGGTGCGGTAGTAAAGATTGATGCCGATGAAATCGAGAGGGGCCCGCATTTTTTCGAAATCCCCCGCTCTAATTCCCATCAAGGTGGCAGGCAGGAACGCGAAACCCTGGGGGTAGCGGCCCTTCATCGCAGGTTCCAGGAACCAAAGATTGATGAGTGCGTGGGCGCGCTCGGCCGCGAGCTTGTCTTCTTCCGAGTTTGTCGCAGGTTCGCAGGGGGACATGCTGAATGCCGTACCAACGCGGGCGGAAGATAGCGTCTGCTTTAATGCCTGGAACCCCGCTCCCTGCGCCAGATTCACGACATGAGTGGCGTGCAGAAAATCGGGCAGGCTGGTGCGCCCCGGAGCATGCGCTCCCTCGAGGTATCCGCGATACGTGAACGCGAGAGGCTCGTTAAACAAAACCCAATCGGAAACACGATCTCCGAAAGCTCGAGCGCAGATTTCTGTGTAATCGGCGAAGCGGCCGGCGGTATCGCGGTTGGGCCAGCCGCCTGCATCCTCCAGGTGTTGCGGCAGATCCCAGTGATAAAGAGTCGCGATCGGGCGTATGTGAAGTTCGAGCAGTGCGTCGACGAGACGACTGTAATAATCGACGCCCGCGGCATTGGGGGACCCCGAGGCGTTCGGTTGGATTCGCGGCCAGGAGATCGAAAAGCGATAGCTGTTGATGTTCATGGCCCGTAGAAGCGCAATATCTTCGCGCCAGCGGTGATAAGAGTCGCAGGCATCATCGCCCGTGTCGCCATTCTTGATTTTTCCGGGAACGCGGACGAAGCGATCCCAAATGGATTCGCCCTTGCCATCCTGGTTCCATGCGCCTTCAATCTGGTAGGCTGCGGTGGCTGCGCCCCAGGAAAAGTTCTTAGGGAAGGAAATTGGAAAGGAATCCTGAACCGGCGAGAGTTTCGGCCTGGCAACCGCGGCCGAGCGAACTGTTCCGGCGGCCTTCGAAGATTCCGTGCATGCGGAGAACACGGAGGGCAACGCTGCGATCGCGCCTGCGGCGAGAGCCGATTGGGCAAATTTACGACGGGTCAGAGGCAATGTCCGGCACGGCTCCTTGTATCGCGATGGCTCATGATCGTTTCGATGGGTTCATCCGGACCGTGGCTAAAGCGCACGCCGGTTCTCCGGTTTTTCGGTTACGGGCAGAATTCTAAACTGGAAGTGGCACCCTGCGCACTTAAGAGTGGCCGCGGCTTTACTGGTCGGGTTCGGCAGGGGGATTGCACCAGGAATTGAAGCATGCTCCGATTTTTCCCAGGAGGATTGTGCAACATGGAAGTCGAGAGCGGAATTTCTGAAGATTGAGCCTACAGAGGGACAAATCATGCACGTACACCTGAACCAAGTGAATCTTAATGCTGAACTCGATGCCATGTATGCAGCACAAAAGGCCGCAGCCAAACGTGAGGCCGAACGGACGCGAAGGAAGCTGGTTGAATATGCCTCAGAGTTGGCCGGCGAGGCCGACGCAGAAGCCTGTGTCGTGAAGTTACAACCGCGTGAGGAATCAGGAGCG
>JASICF010000462.1 GCA_030044775.1 Candidatus Sulfotelmatobacter sp.
TCGCCGACCCGTCCGGGGACGCCTGCCTTGGCTGCCGAAGCGCCGCGGCGGAAAACACAGCAAGCAGAACAAATTCAGCGCATCCCAGATTGCACTCCTGTGCGCGTGCCTGGCTTTTGATGAGCTGATATTCACGAAATTTCGTTGGAGGCAGACGTATGTACGCGGTGATCCGCGCTGGTGGAAAGCAGTACCGGGTGGCGCCCGGCGATGTGATTCGAGTGGAGAAGCTGGCTACGGGCACCGATGGCCACGTCAACTTTGCGGAAGTGCTTGCCGTCTCCGGCAGCGAGGGGCAAATCGGCAAGCCCCAGTCGGAAGCGCGTGTCGTAGGCGAAGTCGTGGAGCAGGGACGCAGCCCCAAGGTTCTGGTTTTTCACTACAAGCGGAAGAAGCAATACAAGAAGCTTCGCGGCCACCGGCAATCGTTCACCGCGGTGCGCATCACCGAAATTAATTTCGACGGCCAAAGCTTCAAGGCTCCCGCACAAGAGAAGAAACAGGCAAAGCCGAAGAAGGCAAAAGCGGCAAGCGAAGAAGCGGCAACAGAGACGGCACCGAAAAAGGCCGTCGCAAAAAAGAAGTCCGCCCCGAAGAAAGCGGCAACGAAATCCGCAAAAAAGAAGTAGCACTCGCTCGGCGAAACATCGCCTACAAGAACGCAAGAACTGGCAACTGGCCACTGAGAACTGTTTTTTATGGCACACAAAAAAGGACAAGGAACATCCAGAAACGGCCGCGACTCCAATTCGCAGCGGCTGGGATTCAAGGCATTCGGCGGGCAGGTCGTTCCTGGAGGCACGATTATCGTTCGCCAGCGGGGAACGCGCGTGAAACCGGGACTCAATGTTGGCCGCGGCAAAGACGACACGCTCTTCGCCAAGATCACGGGACGCATCAAGTTCCTGAACAAGGGATCGATGGGCAAGTTTGTAATGGTCGAACCCGTAGAAGTCGCGAAGTAGGCGTTTCGCGCCCGGAAATTCGGTGTTTCGATAAATGGACGCGCCGCACGGCCTCGCCTTTGGGACGAGGCCTTTACTTTTGCCCGCATCTGATCCGCACGCATGTTCATTGACGAGGCTAAAATTCGCGTAAGCGCCGGCGACGGCGGAAACGGCTGCATGGCCTTCCGCCGCGAGAAATTCGTTCCCCGCGGCGGTCCCTCTGGCGGCGACGGCGGCAAAGGCGGCGATGTCATCATGGAATCCAGCGAGCGCCACAACACGCTCGTGCATTTTCGCTTCAATCCCGAATACAAAGCTGAACGCGGCCGCCACGGTGAAGGCTCGAACAAAACCGGCCGCGAGGGCGCCGACGTAATTTTGAAAGTCCCTGTCGGCACGATCGTCTACGACGAAGAAACCGGCGAGAAGGTATTCGATTTCTCCGCCGCCGATCAGCGAGTCATCATTGCGCGCGGCGGTCGTGGTGGACGCGGCAATGCGCAATTTGCAACCTCTGTGCACCAGGCTCCGCGCCAGTGCGAACCGGGCCGCCCCGGCGAAGAGCATGCTTATCGTCTCGAACTCAAGCTGCTCGCCGATGTTGGACTGATCGGCTACCCGAATGTCGGGAAATCGACTTTAATCTCCCGCATCTCTGCTGCTCGGCCAAAAATTGCCGATTATCCTTTCACAACTCTCGAGCCGAATCTTGGCGTGGTTGCAGTGGGAGACGCCAAGGATGAAATCAGCTTCGTCGTTGCCGATATCCCTGGATTGATTGAAGGAGCTCACACTGGTTCAGGTCTGGGTACGCAATTCCTGCGGCACATCGAACGCACTCGCCTGTTGGTTCACCTGGTCGACGTCTCCGACGCGAGTGGTCGCCCCGACGTCGTGAAAGATGTGGACGTAATCCTCGGCGAACTGGCCAGCTTCGGCGCCGGACTCGAAAACAAGCCCATGATTATGGTCGCGTCAAAGATTGATGTGGCCAATAAAAACAAACTCGCTGCTCTCACACGCTATTGCAAGAAGCACAAACTCAAGCTGTATGAAATTTCGGCCGTGACTGGCAAAGGAATTGACGAATTGAAGTACGCGATCGCCAAAAAAGTGGATCGCTTGCGAGCTCCGGAAAGCACGCAAGCGGACCCTCAAAGCGCTTGATCAGCTTTTCCCCGATTCCAATCCTGAAGTAACACGCAATCAGATCGGCAGACCCACCTTAGCTGGGCAGTTGCGACCCGTGCTGAAATCGATATTGAAGAATCTTGGCCGCGAGCGCCGGAGGCATTTCCTCGTGCTCCGCCCGCACAGTTCGCACGACTTCTCCGCGACAAACAACTTCGGTTGGCGAAAGGCCGGCGATCTCGGAGGGTAGCACCAGATTGATCTCCAGAACGACATTCGGCTGCAAGGCGCTTTCGGCCTGGAACAGCAGGCCGGAACGGCTGATGTTGCGGGTTTGCCCCTCGTGCCACTGCTCCTCGTCGACCTTCCGGTACTTCAGCGGCAAGCGGAGCTGGAAGCGCTTGGCGCGGGACAATGGCAATTGCTGAGCTTGCGTAGCGTAAGCAGTACGAACCGGCATAGTGACCTCCTGCATCGGTCGGGTGGAATCGAGCACCTCGCGCACGCGATTTTTCAGCTCGCGAAGCGTGAATGGTTTCTGCAGCAACCGCACGCCGTCATCCAGCGTGCCATCTTTCCCGATCACGTTTTCCGTGTAACCGGACATATAGAGAACTTTCGTATTTGGGCGGATTTCCGTAATCCGCTGCGCCAGCTCGCGTCCGTTCATTCCGGGCATGATGACATCGGTGAGCAGCAGATGAATCACTCCTTCATGTGCCACGGCAACCTGGACGGCAACCGCGCCATCCGCCGCCTCTATTACTCGATATCCCTGTTTCTCGAGGAACTGCCGGGCGAGATATCGCAAGTTGGCTTCATCTTCGACCAGAAGAATGGTCTCGGTTCCGGGCTCGGTCGAGGTAACCGCTGGCGCTGCGGCGGGCTGCTCGGGCATCTCGTGAATATCGGCGACGCGCGGGAAATAGATTCTGAACGTAGTACCTTTGCCCGGGTCGCTATCCACCCAGATATACCCTCCGCTCTGCTTCACGATTCCATAAACGGTAGAGAGTCCGAGGCCGGTTCCCTTGGGACCCTTGGTCGTAAAAAAGGGTTCGAAAATATGCGATTTGGTTTCCGAATCCATACCCGCGCCGGTGTCGGTGATCGAGAGCATCACATAGTTTCCCGGCTTGAGCGGGGCCTGGAAACGGGCGTGTTCCTCGTCGAGGGTTACGTTGGATGTCTCGATTGTTAATTTCCCCCCCGAGGGCATCGCGTCGCGCGCGTTGACGGCGAGGTTCATGATGACCTGCTCGATCTGCCCAGCGTCGGCGCGCACCGAGCCAAGCTCGTTGGCCGCGGCCAGCACGAGATCGATATCCTCGCCGATCATGCGCCGGAGCATTTTCAGGTTTTCGGTGACCACGCCGTTGAGATCGAGAATCTTCGGAGCCAGCATCTGCTTGCGGCTGAAGGCGAGCAGTTGGCGGGTCAACGAAGAAGCTCGCCCGGCGGCGCTGGCAATCTCCTGCGCGGGGGCCCGCAACTCCGGTTCGGGGCCGAGGCGGTCTTGCAGGAACTCCGCGTACCCGGAAATCACCATGAGCAGGTTATTGAAATCGTGCGCGATGCCGCCCGCCAGGCGGCCGACGGCTTCCATTTTTTGCGACTGTTGCAGTTGCTGCTCCAGCAAGCGCCGCTCCGTCACATCTTCCGCGAATAGTTCGAAGGTTTTCGAATGGCCGCCGTTCAGCACCGTTCTGCCGGAAATGCGGGCCTGGGTGAGCGCGCCGTTTTTCCGCTTCCACTGCACAATCAGTCCATTGAACGGGACCGAGGTGCGCAGCCGGTCTGCCAATTCGAACCAGTGCTGGGCGTCGTCGTAGAGGGTTCCCAGATGCGAGCCCACCAACTCGCCAGGCGAAGAATATCCCAGCATCGAAAGCAGCGCCGGATTCGCATCCAGAAGTTTTCCGGCAGAATCACAGCGGCAGATTCCGTAAGGAGCATTGGTCACCAGCGAGCGAAAATTCATCTCGGAGCGCCGCAGTTTTTCCTGAGCCACACGCAGAGCCCCGTTCATCCAGCAGATCAGAATCGCTAGAAGGACGAACAGCGAAAGCCGGATCATGGTCGAACGAAACTGCGCCGGCGTCTGATTCGTGGAAAACGAGAAGTAGGCGCTCACGGTCAGCGCGAACGCCGTGGCCACCAGGCCGGGTTTCCATCCTCCGTACCATGCGCTGACCATTACCGCGACGGCAAAAACGGCGAGCCGGCTTTCCGCGATATTGGGCAACAGCAGTGCCGGGATCAGAGCGAGAGTCGTGCTGAGGACGGCAACGCCATACCGCAGAACTGGCGCACGTGCAGGCGGTATGCGAAGTAGGGGGAGGGTTACCCGCATGTGCTTCATGCTATTGCTGGTTTGTTGGATGCGCGAGATTACAGGAGTGCATTCCGAATTCCCGGGCGGGTGCTTATCTCGGCACTGTGGCAGCGGCCAACCAGACGCGGCATTCATGCACGTCCGGCCAATGTACGGTTTTTGACGGCATAACCGAGCTTTGCCATCATGGATGCGGCGAACTCTGTAGTGCGGTGATTCGCTGCGGTGTAATTGTCATCCAACCCATTGCATGCAATATTCCTACAGCTTCGTGCTGCTGTTGTTTGCGGCCGCTTCTTTCGCGGGGTTACTGGGTGCTCTGCTCGGCGTCGGCGGAGGGATTTTTCTGGTTCCAGCCATGGTTCTGGTGTTCCATCTCCCGATGAAGATTGCGGTTGCCGTCAGTGTGGTATCGGTGATCGCGACCTCGAATGCCGGCGGCTCTTCCTACGTGGATCAGAAAATCACCAACCTTCGGCTGGGAATGTTTCTCGAAATTTTCACCACGATCGGAGCGCTCTCCGGCAGCGTGCTGGCGCTTTACCTGCACGATTGGACGATGCAACTGATTTTCGCAGCCATGCTCGGGTACATGGCATATGCCGCTTTCGCGACGCGCAATCTGGACGATCAACGCATCGCCTCGGGAGGGTTCGCCCGGGCGAAGCCCGATCGCTTTGCCCGCTGGTTCAAACTCCGCGGCGATTATTATGACGAGGCTGCCAACCGTGATGTGCAATACGTGGTAAACGGAGTGCCGGCCGGCGCTTCGATCGCTTATCTCGCCGGCATGGCCTCCGGACTGCTGGGGGTGGGCGGCGGGGTGCTGAAGGTTTCTGCTATGAACCGGTATATGAACGTGCCCATGAAAGCGGCGGTTGGAACCAGCAAGTTGATGATCGGCGTAACCGCAGCCGTCAGCTCTATTCTTTTTTTTCTTGCCGGCTTGATTCATTTCACGGTGGTTGGGCCGGTAGCGGTCGGGACAACTGCCGGCGCGACGGCCGGGACTTTCATCATGAACCGATTGCACAGCGCGTGGCTGAAATCCCTGTTTTCCGTTTTGATGTTGTATCTGGCATATGAAATGTTGGTGAAGGGGCTCGATACCGGCTTTCATTT
>JASICF010000463.1 GCA_030044775.1 Candidatus Sulfotelmatobacter sp.
ACCTTTTTCTAGAGTGATTTGCGCGCGCAGAGCATTGGAAAGCGCATACACGATTCCGCCCTGGATCTGCTGCTCGAGAATGGACGGATTCACCACCTGCCCGCAATCGACGACTGCAACTACACGGTGGACTCGCGGAGTATCGTTTTCTATGCTCATCTCAACGACTTCAGCGGCATAGGTGGAAAAACATCCAAAACATGCGATCCCACGAAAGCGGCCCGGTGGCAAAGGATTCTTCCAGCCCGCTTTTTCAGCTGCCAACTGCAACGCGCCGCGCATGCGAGCCGTTTTCCAGATGGTCGTGAAGTAGGAAATGTCCTGATCCTTGCTGAGCATGTGCAGCCGATAATCGAGCGGATCTTTCCCTGCAGCGGCGGCGAGCTCGTCGATGAAGCTTTCGCTGGCGAAGGCGGCTTGCAGCGCATAAACCGATCGCATCCAGCCGAGCGGAACGGGAGTTTCAGTCTGCACGTATTCGAGCGAGACATTAGGCAAGGCATAGCCGAATGCGGCTTCATCGGGAAGGTCGGGATCGATGCCGTTTGGTCCGGGCTGGCCTTTCTGTCCGCTGATGGAGGGCGCTATCAGGCGGTGGGTAAATGCAACCGGCCAACCGGCTCCATCTAGCACCGCGCTCAGTTGATGCAGGCTTGCCGGGCGATAGGTGGAGCAGCGCATGTCATCTTCACGTGTCCAGATGACTTTTACCGGGGCTGGCGCTTTTGCGTCATGCAGAGCTTTGGAAACCAGTGCGGCTTCAACTGCATAGTCGTGCTCGAGGCGGCGGCCGAAGCCTCCACCCATGAGCGTGACGTTGACTTTGACCTGGTCGGGATCGAGGCCGATCGCTTGCGCGACGGAATCGCGGCAATCCTGCGGGACCTGTGTCGGCGCCCACAGTTCGCATTTGTTGCCGGCGTAATTTGCCGTGCAATTGCCGGGCTCCATTGGTGCATGGGCCATGAAAGGTAACTGATACTCGGCAGTTATGCGTCGGCCCTCCGCCTTCGAAACATCTCCAACAGAATACAAACTTGCGCCTTTCTTCATCGCGCCTTGTTTCAGGGACTCCATTACCGCGGCCGTGTTCAGATCTTTGTTCGGACCTTCATCCCAGTTGGGGTTGAGAAGGCGGCGACCTTCCATCGCTGCCCAGACGCTATCGGCGACCACTGCCACGGCGGAATCGGTCAACTTGCCGACATAGCGAACTCCGGAAATCTTTTTCGATTCGCCATCGTCGAAGCTGATCAGCTTTCCGCCAATGATCGGGCAACGCGAAAGAACGGCATATTTCATCTCCGGCGGACGGTAATCGATGCCAAATACCGCTTCGCCTTTCACCTTTGACGGCGTATCTACCCGGGCCAGGCGTTGTCCAACGATCTTGTAGTCTTTGCTTTGCTTCAGCGGAATGTCGGTCGGAACCGGCAAGGTCGAAGCCTTGGATGCGAGATCTCCATACGTCAACGTGCGTTTCGAGGCGGAGTGGATGATGGTTCCGTTCTGCGCAAGGCAGGCCGAGCGTGGAACGCCCCAGGTGAGCGCCGCCGCAGATATCAGCATCTCTCGTGCTTGCGCTCCGGCCTTGCGCATGGGATCCCATGTCGTGCGAACGCTGGCGCTGCCTCCGGTGGTCTGATCGCCGTAAAGCGTGCTGGCGCCGGCCTGCTCGATTTCAATGTGCTTCCAGTCAGCTTCGAGTTCTTCGGCGAGGATCATGGGCAGCGCGGTTCGAACACCCTGGCCCATTTCAGAACGGGCGCACACGATGGTGATTTTGTTATCGGGAGTGATTCGCAAGTAGGCGTTCGGCGAAAACACTTCACGCGATTTTTCGCCGTGCGGCAAATAGAAGCCGATTACCAAGCCGGCTCCGGCGGCCACGCCCGCAGCAACGAATTCCCGGCGGCTTAATGGACTCATCGCGCACCCCCGCTTCCATCCGCCGCGCCGGCGGCGCGGTGAATCGCTTTGCGAATGCGCTCATAGGTGCCGCAGCGGCAAAGATTGCCTTTCATCGCTTCAGTGATTTGCTGGTCGCTGGGGTTTGGAGTCTTCGCCAAAAGTGCGGCGGCTGTCATGATCTGTCCCACCTGGCAGTAACCGCACTGCGGAACCTCCTCCGCGATCCAGGCTTGTTGCAGAGCGTGCAAACCGTTCACGCCAAGGCCTTCGATGGTCGTGATGCTCTTTCCGGAAGCTTGCGAGACCGGCGTAGAGCATGAACGGACCGGCGAGCCGTCAAGGTGAACCGTGCAGCATCCGCAAAGGCCGGCGCCGCAGCCGAATTTTGTTCCTGTCAGCTCCAGCGTATCCCGTAGAACCCACAGCAGAGGTGTCTCAGCCGGGACGCTCACTTTTTTCTCGTTGCCATTCACCTGCAGTATGAAGTCAGCCATAAGCTTGTGGACGAGCCGCAAATCACTCGCACCATAGACTGCTGATCATCCTACTGAAGTAGGGGAAAAAGTGAAACGGTTAGGCGAAGATTTAAGATGTCGTGGCCAAAAAGCAAATAAAAGCGGTTTAAAGCTTTCCCGTGACCGGGCCGATAGCAATTTGGTTGGAGCTATTCGAATTGAAGGAAGACGCCCAGGACGGGGGATACAAGGTTTCGGATCTCATCGATCGCCGTTACCAGCCTCGGTTCAAGCTCGAGGTTGAGATAACGATTCATTCCAAGAGTTGCGGCACCGTGAAAGGGCGGACCGTCGACATCAGTGAATCCGGGATTTCTGCAATTGTGGCGCTTGAGCTTCCGGTGAGCGAAATGGTGGAGTTGGATTTCACGCTTCCTTTTGGCCACGTCGCGATGTATGCCGTCACTCGCCAGCGGAACGCTTTCCGTTACGGCTTTCAGTTCGCCGAATCGAACTTCACCGATGAAATCATCCGGCCGACTTGCCGTGTGCTCGCGATGCAACAATACGTGAGCGGCGGTATTTGAAGGAGTCGATCTATTGGTGCAAAGGCTCCGACATCATAGCTTCCACGATTCGCGTTCCAATCTGTTGCTCATAAAGCTCGAATGCGGGTAGATCGAATAATCGAAGGCCGATCTCCAAATCTGAGGAATCATTTGGAGAAGCATTCTCAGGCGAGCCTTGCAGCCAATTCGCCGCGTGAGTGGGATTCTCGCTCTCGCGCAACGCGGTGCGCAGCTTGGCTGCCACTGCTGTATCGAAGCTCTCCGAAACGATGACGCTGTTATCCTGCCATTGCTCGACAATCACCGGCCCTTCTTCGGTCATAATTTGAGCGCTTGAAACCGGGCAACTCGCTCCCGTACACGGCTGCATATCCTGCGCGGCCGGATTGCGATAGCGCTGGGAAACGGCGGCCGCATAGAAACGGGCGAAACGCTGGGCGGCCTGAGGAGTTTTCCACCGCGAAAGATAGAGCAGCGCCAAGTCCGCCGTGCTCGGCGCTACATCGGCAACCGGCTTATCTTTTCTTTGAAAAGTCGCGTAAGCTCCGCCCTGCCATTCCGCAGAAAGCTCATTGGCAATTCTTCGTTCTCCGTACTGTTCCAACAAGGCGCGCACATCCAGCTCGCCGACCCCGCCGGAGTCATAAGCTTCATATTGATTGTTCAACAATCCGCTCATATCTGGAATGCGCACTCGCGGCAGCTTCTCGCCGTTGATATAGGCCTCCGGCTGCAAAACATCGTGCGAGTTGCGAGGCGGCCGCGCGAAAGCTCCGGCGAACGCCATCTCCTTGCCGCCCTT
>JASICF010000464.1 GCA_030044775.1 Candidatus Sulfotelmatobacter sp.
AAGCGGAAATCGCCCTTCTGAAAGCACTGGTGCCGCTCGGCATACTTCTGGGCGAGCGCAAGACGCAATAATCCCGCCGACGTGTAGATTGCCAGCTCCTGCGGCGTAACTTTGCGATGCGGGGCAAATGTGGTTTCTTTTTCTCCCGAAGACGCCTGTGCGGAACCGGCTACGAGCACAATCAGGTCGCCTTCGGCTGCGTCCGTCTTTTTCGAGATCTTCTCCGCCGCCTCTGCGTATCGGTTCGCGATGCGTTTGAAGTCTTCAAAGACGCGCGCCCCGCCCTTGGAGTGAAACATCGGCTTGATGTCGTCGCGTTCTTTGCGCGACAGCTCGCCGACTTTCGGAATGCGAATGGCAATCACCGGCAGATTCAAGTTGATCGCCAAATCTTTCAAATTCTCTGGCGAAAAACACTCCCGCACATCGGTAAACGGCGGCAGGCGCAAATCGGGCTTGTCGATGCCGTAGAGGCGGATCGCTTCGTCGTAATCCATGCGCGGAAATGGGGTTTTGATCTCAAACCCCGCAGCCGCGAATGCCGCAGTTAGAAATCCCTCCACAACAGCCCACACGCTTTCTGGCTGCGGATACGTCATCTCGAGATCGATCTGTGTGAATTCGGGCTGGCGGTCGGCACGCAGGTCTTCGTCGCGGAAGCAGCGCACGATCTGAAAATATTTATCGAAACCCGAGATCATGAGAATCTGCTTGAACATCTGCGGCGACTGCGGCAGCGCGTAAAACGTTCCCGGCTGCACACGGCTCGGAACGAGATAGTCGCGTGCGCCTTCGGGCGTGGAGCGCGTCATGAACGGCGTTTCGATTTCGAAAAATCCTTGCGCCGATAAATAATCGCGAATGGCTTTCGCGACCTTGTGCCGCGTTTCTATGTTGTACTGCATCGCATCTCGGCGCAGATCGATGTACCGGTATTTCAGGCGCGTTTCTTCGTTGGTGAGCGCAGTGTCGCTGGGCAAAAACGGCGGCAGCTTCGATTCATTCAGAATGCGGAGTTCATCGGCGGCGAGTTCGACTTCGCCGGTCGGCATGTTCGGATTGATGGTGTTCGAGTCGCGCAGCTTCACCGCGCCGACGGCGGCGATGACATATTCGTTGCGCAGAGTCTCGGCTTTTGCGTGAACGGCACGGTCGCGGTCGGTATTAAAAACAATTTGCGTCACGCCGGTTCGGTCGCGCAGGTCGATGAACAGCAGATTGCCGTGGTCGCGGCGGCGGTTCACCCATCCCATAAGCACGGCTCTCTTGCCCGCGTCGGACGCGCGCAAGACGCCGCACATGTGGGTTCGTTGTAGATCGCCTAAGAAGTCGAGCAAAGAGAATCCTTAGCGTGGAAATTTCCAACGAAGACTGAATCAAGAATTATAACTGGCAAGACGATTGGAGCGACGTGATGACGAACACGCTCGCAATGAGGCGAAAAACATCTCTTTGATCTTCAGTCTTTACCAGCCGTGCTTCACCAATCACCCCATTTTGTCGCGGTCACCTGCTGGAATTTAAGCTTCCAGGCGTCTCCCTGTTTTACCCACACTGAGCTGAAATGCTGATATCTCGGAGGAGGGCCCTGATCCTCCCGCGTTTTCTCGAGGACGACCGCATCGTAGGTGACGATCGCGGTATCTTCTCCGGCGAAAACCACTTCCATGTCATAAGGAGCCAGGTCGGCGAGATCGGAGTCTCCCAAATTGTCGATCGCCTCCTCCCCCTCGAGCAGTTGCCCGTCGACGCCAACCATTTCGAAGTTGGCGGCGACGCTGCGCTTGAAAAACGCACCGTCGTCGTGCATCTTCGCCGCGATCAGCGATTTCTCCGCGTCGATCAAGGTTTGCTGTTGACCGGATGGCGTCGATGCCGCTGAATCTTGCGCAGGACATAACATCGGACTTGCGATCAAACCGCAGACAACCAACGCAACTTTCGGAAAGACGGCCACAAGAATCTTCATAATGTTTTCCCCCGGTAATCATCGCAGGAATCTGTGACGGTCTATCATCCTGAGAGGAACGCCCCGCAAGAGCTCATAAAAATCCTTCGACCACGCTTGCCGGTCGCAAAGCGAACCGGCACACTTCGCTCAGAATGACAGACTTTCAGGTGTTCTTGTTCACTCGAATCCTCTCCGCCAACTCGCTACGCGGGACGGAAACCTGCTCGCCGGTTGCGAGATTCTTCAAAGCAAATGCATCGGCCTTAACTTCATTCTCGCCGACGATCAAAATGTATTTTGCGCCTGCCTTGGTTGCGGCTTCGAATGATTTTTTGAGCCGGAAATTCTCGTCGCCAAGATCGATGACAAGATTATCCCGCCGCAAATCGCGCGCGAGCCGCGCGGCTTCGGCGTTCATGCCTGCCCCGAGCGCGGCAATATACGCATCCGGCTTCTTCACGACATCGCCGATGGTTTCCTGCAGCGACATCACCAGCCGGTCTTCGCCAATGGCAAATCCAATACCCGGAGCCGCCGGGCCGCCGAGCGACTCAGACAATCCATCGTAGCGGCCGCCGCCGAGAATCGCATTCTGTGCGCCCAGCGCGCCGTGCGTGAACTCGAACGCTGTTCGGGTGTAGTAATCGAGCCCGCGCACCAGCCGGTCGTTTATATGAAAATCGACACCAACCCTGGTGAGAATATCTTGTACTTCTTCAAAGTGCTTGCGGCATGGCTCATCGAGAAATTGGCTGATGCGCGGCAGCTTCTCGATGATTGGCTGATCGGCGGGAACCTTGCAATCGAACACGCGTAACGGATTGGTTACAGCTCGCCGCTGGCAATCGGAGCACATTTGGCCGACAAGCGGCTCCAGCGCCTTGCGCAGGGCTTCGTTGAATTTAGCGCGATCGTCAGGGCAGCCGACCGAGTTCAACTGCAAATTCCATCCTTTGATTCCGAGCTTGTCGAGCAGCGTCGCGATCATTTCGATCACTTCGGCATCGCGCGCGGGAGACTCGCTGCCTGAACTCGGCGGCCCGATGACTTCCGCATCGATCTGATAGAACTGCCGATAACGGCCTTTTTGCGGACGCTCGCGCCGGAACATGGGGCCGATGAGAAAGAGCTTATTCACTCCGCGCTCGCCGAGATTGTGCTCGATATAGGCGCGCACAATGCCGGCAGTGGCTTCGGGGCGCAGGGTCAGAGATTGACGCCGCTCATATTCGGGGACCTCCACGCCCTGCAAGTCGACTTCCGGACGGATGAATGGCCTCGCACGCCGTATTTCAGAGGAAGGCATGACTAGCAGGAGTCTAGGTTGCGGCTCCGTAGGGTATGCCGCGAGCCAACCCTGGGAGTGCCGCCAAAGCTGGTCTGCAGCGCTGCGAGCCTGCTGCGCCGACGCAGCCCTTATCTCGACCAGAGTTACGCTGTTGCCCTTTCTCGCGAGAAAGTCGAAGCTCTCATCCGTGTCGCCGTGCCTTAATTCGTCATATTCCTTCTCGTGTTCAGATCGCCAGGTGCGCTCAAGCAGCAATTCTGGATTGCCTCCGCCTTCGCTCCACGTATACATTTCTTTCGAAACGATATCCGTTTCTTCGCCGACGCCGCGCGCGAACAACTCCGT
>JASICF010000465.1 GCA_030044775.1 Candidatus Sulfotelmatobacter sp.
CACCGGTTTCGGAACTTTTTCGCGCTCGGACACTAGGTTTTCCGCTGCATTCCAGCCAACGACCGAAAGCGGCTGGGGTGTTTTGGTTGAAAAGCCCACCGCTGTTCTCGAGGAGAGCGTCTGGACGGTCGAGCGCTGGGTCTGGATACTGGGAATCGTATTTCTCGTTCTCGGCTTGGCAACCACGGTTTTTATCGGTTCTCTCTACTCCCAGCTCGAAACCGGAAATCGATTTCTTGATCTCTCGATCGATATGTTATGCACCGCCGGCTTCGACGGCTATTTCAAGTATGTGAGTCCGGCTTTCGAAACACTGCTTGGCTTTACTCGGGAAGATCTGCTCGCCAAACCCTATCTGGAATTTGTCCATCCCGATGATCGCCAGGCGACGCAGGCGGAAAGCGGCCGTCTTAGCAATGGAGAAGTAACCTTTGCTTTCGAGAATCGTTATCTGTGCAAAGACGGAACCTATAAATGGATCTCATGGAATGCCGTTTCGGTCGAGCAAAAGCACCTGATTTATGCCGCGGGCCGGGAGATTACTGAGCGCAAGCGCGTGGAGCAGGAACAACGGCGGCTGACTGACGAACTGGGGAAGGCCAACCGCGAACTCGAATTGCGAAACCGCGAAGCCGAAAATGCCACACGCATGAAGAGTAAATTTCTGGCGAACATGAGCCACGAACTGCGCACGCCTCTGAACGCGATTATCGGCTTTTCAGATCTCCTCGCCGAAGGAACTGCCGGCACGCTCAACACCAAGCAACAGAGATTTGTAAATCACATCAAGCAGGGCTCAGGCCATCTTCTTCAGCTGATCAACGACATTCTCGATCTTTCCAAGATCGAGGCCGGCCAACTTGAGATTCGCTGCGAACATTTTCCTGTCGCCGAAGCGATTCCGGAGGTCTTGTCGAATATTCGCCCGCTCACTATGGCGAAGAATATTGAGATCCAGCAAAAGATGCAGACCACTCGCACCGTTTTCGCGGATCGTGTCCGCTTCAAACAGATCCTGTACAACCTCCTCAGCAACGCGGCGAAGTTTACTCCGAAAGATGGAAAGGTCGAGGTCGCGTGTGTCGAAGAAGGCGACATGTTAAGCATCTCGGTGACGGACACGGGCGTCGGCATCCGCCCTGAGGATCAGTCCCTGATCTTCGAAGAGTTTCGCCAGGTGGCGAACTCCGGTAAAAGCCCTGAAGAGGGAACCGGGTTAGGCCTCGCCATCACGAAGCGTTTGGTTGAGCGGCAGGGCGGGCGAATTTCTGTGGAAAGCAGCCCCGGCAAGGGCAGCCGCTTCACTTTCACTCTCCCTGTCGGAGCACCAACAGCCAACGCCGAGATCGTCCCTCCCGCGCCTCGTCCGCGCCCCATACCCGCTGCCGGCAAGCCGCTCATTTTGGTTGTCGATGACGAAGGTCCCGCCAGGGAGCTTCTCGCCAGCTATCTCAGCGCGGACTACCGAATCGTCACTGCCAGCTCCGGTACCGAGGCGCTCAAGAAGGCGCATGACCTGCATCCCGATGCCATCACCCTCGATGTACTCATGGCTGGAGGCAACGGGTTCGAAGCCCTGGCTCGTTTTCGGCAAACTCCGGAACTGGCAAGTACTCCGGTGATCATCGTATCGATAGTCGATCAGCAGAGAGTAGGGTTTGCCTTGGGGGCGGCGGACTATCTCATTAAGCCTGTTCGCAAGACTTTACTGCTCGAAACGATCCGCAAGCACGTACCCACCAATACCGACGAGGACGACCCGATCCTTCTGGTCGATGATGATGTGACCAGCCTCCGCCTGCTGGAGGAAACCCTTCGCCTGGCCGGATATGAGACTCAGAGCGTGCAAAGCGGAGTCCGAGCCCTCGAAGTGCTCTCCTCCAAGATGGTCAGCGCCATTCTCCTGGATCTGTTGATGCCCGGGATGGACGGATTTGAAGTCATCCGTCATGTGAGGAAAGAACCCACGCTGAAAGACTTGCCGATCTTTGTCATGACCGGCAAAATCCTGACCGCCGAAGAAGCTGCTCTTCTGGCGCGCGAAACGCAGGTACTGTTTTACAAGAATGGTTCTTGCCGCGAACAACTCATCGGCGAAGTTGGAAGAGTACTTCAGACACGAAAAATGGCGATGGCCGCCGGCAAAACATAAGGTCAAGTTACAGATGCTCTCAAGACGATCGTATAAATGCTAGATGCCCTCGGGACTCTAGCGCTCCATTCCGCCAATAAATTTACGGATCGCTTCTTTGCTCGCTGCACTTACACCGGTGAATTGAACTCCCAGTCGGTTTTTTTGCACCCACACTACCTTGGCTTCAGCTTCAATAGCTATCTCCGACGCTGGCAGGCGGAACGACACTCGCAGTTCGGCGCCGGTTTGCAGACCCTCCGCTTCCATCTGCATTCCGCCCTCACTCAGATTCCAGCTCGAGGCCCGCATTGTCTTCGAGCCGACGTTCAGGGCAACGTCCGCGCGAAGCGGGACGCGGACATATCGCCGCCGGTTATCCAGCATTCCCCCGCGCACCGTAAGGAACAGGCGGCTCAGTTTCTGGCGGTCGATGGGTTTTTGCAGGAAAAAAGTTGCCCCAATCGAAAACACCTGCTGCATGGCTTGCTTGTCATCCAGTCCGGTGACGATCACGATCGGCGTCGATTTATTTAGCGCGGAGCCGCGTATCATGCGGGCTAATTGAAAACCATCCGG
>JASICF010000058.1 GCA_030044775.1 Candidatus Sulfotelmatobacter sp.
CGCCGCTAGCAATAAGCCCAAACTCCCGCCGGCGAGTGCGAGCACGATGCTCTCAGTGAGCAACTGGCGCGCGATCCTGGAATGGCTCGCACCCAGCGCGCCGCGAACTGCAAACTCGCGAGTTCTGCCGGTTGAACGCGCCAGAAGCAGAGTAGCTACGTTGACGCAAGCAATCAGAAGTACGAGACCGACGCTGACTAGAAGCACGACCAGAACCGGACGAACGCTGCCGACCATCCAATCTTTAAGCGGAATCAGCGTGGCGCCAATACCTTTGTCGCTTTCAGGAAATTCGGCGGCCAGACTGTTGGCGACGCTTTTCAAGTCCGCTTGCGCTTGCGCGAGGGTTACCCCGGCCTTGAGGCGCCCGATGCCGTGAAAGCCCAATCCCGCGCTTCGCGTGTTGAGGGCATTGTTCTTCCACTGCCCAGCCGGCACAAACACATCGCGCCGCGCAGAAGACCCGCTGAGCGGAACTCTGAAACCGCCCGGGATCACTCCGATGATCGTGTAGCTTCTTCCATCGAGCGTCATTCCCCGGCCCACAATGTCTGTCGCGGAAGAGAATTTTGTCCGCCACAACTCCTGACTGATGACCGCAACCGGACCGGCGCCTATCAGGTCTTCTCCTGGCATGAAGGTGCGCCCCAGCAGCGGTTTGACCCCAAGGACCAGGAAAAAATCCGACGTTACAAAATCCCCATCGACCTGCATGGCATCGCCCGCTCCAGTAAGGCTGAACGCGTAACCGCGGCAGATGGCCATCGCGCTGAATGTGCGGTTCTCCCTTTGCCAATCGAGAAAATTCGGATAGGAAACCGATCCCGACTCGAAGTTTGCTTTGCTCTCGTGTAGCGTGATGAGTTCGTTTGGAGAAGGATATGGCAAAGGGTTTATCAACACGCTGTTGACGATCGAAAACAACCCGGTGTTGGCGCCGACAGCAATGGCCACGGTCATGACGACCACCACCGTTAGCCCCGGTGTCTTGCGCAACTGGCGCAGGGCGTACCGGAAATCCTGCAGCACTCCCTTCATGCGCCTACGTCCTGCATCAGTTTCTGAAGTTCTTCCTCGGCCACGACTTTTCCGTCGAACAAATGAACCTCGCGCTGCGCGTGCTTGGCGAAGCGCGGATCGTGCGTAACCATGCAGATGGTCGCACCGTCCTTATGCAGGTCTTGCAGCAGCTCCATTACGGCTTCGCCGTTGCGCGAATCCAGATTTCCGGTGGGTTCGTCCGCGAGCAGAATCGAAGGATGTCCTGCCAGGGCCCGAGCCACGGCCACGCGCTGTTGCTGGCCGCCCGAGAGTTGCGAAGGATAATGCCGCACGCGGTGCGACATGCCAACTCGTTCCAGCGCTTCCATCACGCGCTTCTTGCGATCGGCCGAAGGCATCCTCTGCCTGTAGGTCAAAGGCAGCTCGACGTTTTCATAAACCGTGAGATCGCCGATCAGATTGAAGCTCTGAAAAATAAATCCAATTTCCTGGTTGCGAATGCGCGACCGTGCCGCGAAATCCAGATCCTCAACCGACTTGCCGTTCAGCTGATATTTTCCGCCCGTCGGCGTATCGAGCAATCCGATAATCGAGAGCAGGGTCGATTTGCCGCAACCCGAGGGGCCGGACATAGCCACGTACTCTCCTTTGCGAATCGCCAGGTGCACGCCCGAGAGTGCGTGAGTTTCGATTTCATCGGTGTAGAAAACCTTCGTGAGGTCTTCAATCTGGATCAACGGTTGCTGGGCATCGCTCATAGGGTTGGCCTCTGCTCATCGTGCGAACTTCGATTATTCAAGCCGGATACGATCAGTATTGTCGTTGCGCGACATATCGGAAAGAATCACGGTGTCGCCTTCGTGCAAGCCTTCAAGAACCTGAATTGAATTCACCGATGCGCGCCCGACTTTCACGGGAACCCGCACCGCGCCTTTGCCATCCGGGTCGAGTTTGAACAAACTGATGGTGCTGCTCTCCTGTCCGAACGCGGGGCGGCCGACGTAAAGAACGTTGTTCAACCGTTCGAGATCGATCGTTCCATCGACGCTCAAGTCCGGTCGCGCACCTTTGGGCAATTCGCCGGTCAGATTCACGTCGACGGTTACGGTGCCGTTCTGCACGGCAGGATCGATGCGCATCACGGAACCGGAAACCGTTCCGTTGTGAGTGTCGATCGTCGAAGGCTGGCCGATCTGTACGTCTCGCGCCTGGGTTTCGGCAATCTTCAACTCCGCAATCAAATGATTCGGCTGCACCACCTTCGCCAGCATCGTGCCCGGCAGCACGTGTTGCCCGACCTGCAAAGGCAGATCGACGAGCACGCCCTCGATTCCGGCACGCACCTTTAAGTCATCCAATTGTTTCTGCTTGAGCTGCGCCAGAGCGCGCATTTGATCGACCTTTGCCTGTTCCTGCGCCAGCTGTGACTCAATCGCCTGCTGGCCAATCGTGAGTCGCTCGTTTTCAATGTTGTCCCGGGTGGTAAGTTCATCGGCTCGGCTCTTCGAATTTTTGTACGCCTGTCCAGAGATCACGCCGAGGTCGTAGAGAGCCTTATCGGTATCGGACTGGAGCTTTGCCTGGCTGAAGTCTGCGTTCACAGTAGCCGCGGCAGCTTTTTCGTTCATGAGACTGCTCTGCAAAGTCACACGCAGGCTCTGATACTCGGCTTCTGTTGCTTTCAATTGAAGATTGGCATCCGCCGCCGCCTGCTCGACCTGCGGATTACTCATTTCAATCAGAATGGTGTCCGACTTGACCTGCGATCCCGGCAACATACGAATGCGAACGACGGTGGCTTCCGTCTCTGCCGGTATTTGACGAATGAACTCCTGGCTGGGAATCAGCGACCCGAGGCCCCGCACCTGGCGCAGCATCGATCCACGCTTTACAGTGTCGGTCCAAACGGTGCTGCGCTCGACTTCGGGCGCAGCCGGTTTCAACCGCGAAACAGCCATCGTCACGCCGGCAAGGCACAGCGCAACAATCGATCCCCAAAGAATCTGCCGACGGCGCTTTTGTTTCTTTAGCTCGGGCCGAGCGATATCCATCGTTGACCATAAGTGCAACTATCGCGCCACACCTGAATTCTGCGATGCTCTTGAAAAGAAGAGGAATACGGGCCACGTAGCCGATTTCCGCCACAAAAACTGTTCGCGGGCGGAACTGAGCGTCCATTAGTGGACGATGAAAATCACGCGATTGTTTTGTTTGTACTTCGAGGAATGGCACGACCTTGCCACTGCTCGCAGTCAGTTCTGGTTGTAGAATGCCCTTGCCTCAAGCCATGTCCATCGTGGTCTTCCCCCGAAGGCAAACATGGAGATGTCGCGTGGCCGAGACCGACCTCAGCAGGATCGTGCGAGA
>JASICF010000466.1 GCA_030044775.1 Candidatus Sulfotelmatobacter sp.
GCGGCACGCACATTCTCGTCGACCTTGCCGCCGAGATTGGAGATCAGAGAGTCAGCCAACGCTTCCTGCTCCTCGACAGACAGACCCAGGGCCTGCTCCAGAAGCCTCGCCACTTCCGCCGTCATCTGCGACATGCGAACCTCGCCGCCACCATCACTATTGTAGCCTGACGATGCAACATGGTAGGGAGGGAGCCCCTCTTCGCGATTCTCGAAGGGTGGGCAGCACAGACACGGACATTCCGGTTCGCCCCGAGCTGAGGTGCGGGAGGATTCGCGGAGCGAATCCTCCCGCTGGGTTGAAATCTGGCAAGGGAGAATCGCAGCGCTGAAAAGCCTGCCCTGAGCGAAGTCGAAGGGCGCTGCGCCACCCAAAAGCGGTTTTCGAAGGGTGAGAACTACGCAAAATCTACCCGCCTCCATGCAGTTCGAGCGGCGAACGAGTTCTTGTTTGGCTACAGAAGCCGGAGTAGACGAGTGGGCGGCAATTCCGTAGACGCATTCGATCCGATTTTTCGTATGACGCCTAAAACGTGGAGATGGAACGAATCACGCCATCCCAATTCATGCGGGCGTCGTCTGCGTCGCAAGCGCCCTGCTTTGGCAGGACGCTTGCTCGATTCCAACAACACACACGCGAGACGTGTCTGTAAGATCTGGAGGATTCATGAAAAAGAGATTTCAGTTGTGGTGGTCGCTGACGGCTCTGGCGGCTATGTTAAGCATGGGGATGGCATTGAACGCGCAACAAACGCAGCAGCCGCAGCAACCGCCATCGGCGCAAACGCCGGCTCCGCCAACGTCCGACCAGCCGGCCCCGCCGGCAAACGGCCAGGTGTTCAGCGGAACGATTGTGAAAGTTGGAGACCGCTTCATGCTGCACGACGAAACCAGCGCGCAGACTTACGATCTGGATCATCAAGACCAAGTGCAGAAATTTGCCGGCAAGCGAGTTCGAGTGCACGGCACACTGGATTCAAACGGAAAGATGATTCACCTGCAGTAAGCGCTTGCCGACAAACACTTGCAGTGAGTGTTGTGAAATGGCTCGAGAGCTTGCAAGGCTTGATTTTGTCAGGATGGAAGCGAAGGTTGCGGCTTATCGCCGCGGCCTTCGCTTCCAGTGATCTCAGAGTTTCAGTCGGCCGCCGAAACTTGTGCGCCGGCTTCATCCCAAATACGCACGCCATGGGTTTCGCGGAGAAAAAGGCTTCCCACAACGAACGTGATTGCCGCTACGGTCATCGGATAATAAAGGCCGGCATAGATGTTGCCGGTAGCGGCGCAGGTGGAAAGGCCGATCAGCGGGAGCAACCCTCCGAAGACGCCGTTGCCGATGTGATACGGCAATGACAGCGAGGTATAGCGAATCTTGGCCGGGAAGGCCTCGATGAGATACGCGGCGATCGGCCCATAGATCAGGCAGACATACAAAACCTGAATGAGGACGAGCAGTGCGAGCATCGTCGTATTCGGGCTCGGCGCTTCCTTCGCGGGAACCAGTGCGCCGGTCGCGTCGGTCGTCATTGCTGTGAGCGAGATTGCGCCCGTCTCTTTGTTGCGCGCGGACTTTACCGTCACCACGTTGTTGCCCGCGGCGTTCTGCATCGCCTTGTAAATCGGAATGTAAGTGAACACGGCGAGCAGGCAGCCGGCCATCATGAGTTTCTTGCGGCCGATGCGGTCAGAGAGCGCGCCCACCACGGTGAAGAACGGCATGCCGGCGAGCAGCGCCACGGCGACGATCTCGTTCGCAGTTCTGACGTTTATTTTCAGAATCGTCTGCATGTAGAAGAGTGCGTAGAACTGGCCGGTGTACCAGATCACGCCTTGGCCTGCGGTGGCGCCGAAAAGAGAAATCAGCACGAGCTTCAGGTTGGTCCACTTGGTGAAGGCTTCTTTCAGCGGTTGCGCCGATGTCATTTTCGAAGCCTTGAGTTGCGCGAAGATCGGAGACTCTTTCATCTTGAGGCGAATGTAGAGCGAGATCATCACCAGGAAGATGGAAATCAGGAACGGAATGCGCCATCCGTATGCTGCGAAGTCTTCCTTCGACATCGAACTCTGCGTCACGAGAATCACGATGAGGGAGACGAACAACCCGAGCGTGGCGGTGATCTGAATGAAGCTGGTGTAGAAACCGCGCTTATCGTCGGGAACATGTTCGCCGACGTAAACCGCGGCGCCGCCGTATTCTCCGCCGAGCGCAAGGCCTTGCAGGACCCGGATGAGAAGCAGAACCACAGGAGCGAACCATCCGGCGGTTGCGAACGACGGCAAGAGGCCGATCGCAAAGGTGGAAAAGCCCATGATCGAGAGGGTCACGAGAAACGCATACTTGCGGCCCACAAGATCGCCGATGCGCCCGAAGAAAAGAGCGCCGAACGGCCGCACAAGGAAGCCGACGGCAAACGTAGCGAGGTAGGCGATGTAAGCGAAGGTGTCGTTGCCGGGAGGATAAAACTTGGGGCCGAGGATGGCGGCGAGGCTGCCGAAGATATAAAAGTCGTACCACTCGATCATGGTGCCGACCGACGAGGCCATGATCACACGCCAGATGCTGTATTCCTGCTTGCCAGCTCCCACGACCGCACTTGCCATAACATCCTCCAGTAACCCGCAGAATGTGTTCTAAAGCCACATCTGAATCAGTGCTTTCAAGGACAAAGGCTGAAATAGCGCGAACGTATGATTCTTACTGCTGCTTTTGCAAGACTGCATTAACGGTCAGTTCCGATCCCGCCGTGACTGTGAGGTCACGCTTCCACTGCGCAAAGCCAGGCAGAGAAAACAAGACCAGATGGGTTCCCACATTAAGTTCAATTTGCGACGGCGTACTTCCTACAAACTTCCCATCGAGCGTGATCTCGGCGCCCGCGGGTGTCGAACTAAAATTGCACCTTATGCCGTTCGGAACGGAGCCCTGGGCAAGGGTCGGAGGCGCCGAAGGCGCAGAGCTGACCGCAGCGGCCGGAGCCGGGGCCGCCGTTTGAACCGTGGGCGCGGCTGGAACCGGGGCCGCAGCCGCTGGACTCGCCACCGGAGAGTTATGCGGCTGTACGGGTGCAGCCGGCGGGGTGCTCGTATCTCCTGCCACCAGCGTGTACAACTGCTTTCGCGGCTTGCCGTTATCATCCACGTAGTAGACGGTGATGCCGCGCTTTTCTCTTTTGGCATCAAAAG
>JASICF010000467.1 GCA_030044775.1 Candidatus Sulfotelmatobacter sp.
GGCGGTGCAAGACTCTGACATTTTCGACCCGGTGCGCTGATCAGATCTGTTTGTAGCCAGGTGTGTTGGAAAGTCTATGTGCGGCATTGCGGGCATCCTCGAATTCGATCACGACGCAAATGTTGACCCCAACGTTCTGAGACCCATGTGTGAAGTCATGGCTCACCGCGGCCCGGACGATGACGGTTTTTTCTTGCGCGGGCAAATCGGTCTTGGCATGCGCCGGCTGAGCATCGTCGATCTCGCCACCGGGCATCAACCGATCAGCAATGAGGATGGTTCGCTCTGGATCGTCTTCAACGGTGAGATTTACAACCATCGCACCCTGCGCGAGCAATTGATCACGCGCGGCCATCAATACCGCACTCAGAGCGACACGGAAACGATCGTGCATCTGTACGAGGAATACGGCAAGGATTGCGTGCAGCACCTGCGCGGCATGTTCGCGTTTGCCATCTGGGATGCAAACCGTAAATCGGTGTTTGTGGCTCGTGACAGGCTGGGCATCAAACCGCTGTACTATTCCTTAACACCCGACCGATTCCTCTTTGGCTCGGAGATCAAGGTTCTGCTGGCGCATCCGAGCGTGCGTGCGGAGTTCAATAGCGCTACTCTTTCGGAATATCTGGCGTTTGGCTACCTCTCGGGAGAAGAGACTTTTTATGCCGGCTTGCGCAAGCTGATGCCTGGCCATTGGCTGGAAATCAATGAGCGAGGCGATTTTCGGATCGAACGGTATTGGGATCTGCCTTCGCCCACGGAGAACGTGATTCACGGAGACCGCGCTCATGACGAGCGCTATTACGTAGAGGGCTATCGCGAGTTGCTGGAAGGAGCCGTATCCAGCCATCTGATGAGCGATGTGCCGCTCGGAGTGTTTCTAAGCGGCGGGCTCGACTCCAGCGCAGTTGCTGCGCTGATGACCAGGATCAGGCGGGAGCCGATTCAGACTTTCTCAGTCGGATATGCGGAGCAAACCTATAGCGAATTGCCGTACGCGAGATTAGTTGCCCGGCATTTAGGCGCCGAGCACCACGAAGTGCTGGTAAGCTGTGACGACTTTTTCTCGGTGCTGCCGAAACTCATCTGGCATGAGGATGAGCCGATCGCGTGGCCCTCGAGCGTGGCTCTCTTTTTTGTGGCAGAGCTAGCGCGCGCAAACGTCAAAGTGGTGCTTACTGGAGAAGGCAGTGACGAAACGCTGGCGGGCTATTCGCGTTATGCATTCACGCTCAAGAACGTTGCCTTCGATCGCGTATATCGAGGCGCCGTGCCGAGCGCAGTTCGAAAGCATCTGCGCGACTTCATCGCCAACTCTTCGTGGATTGCCGCCAGGACGCGCCGCAAGCTCTCGCACAGTTTTCTCGGGATCGACGGAGAATCGTGGATCTCGCTCTACTTCGACAATTTCTTTTCCGCATTCAATCAGGCCGATCAACTTGCGCTGCTCACGGACGAATGCCGCGATCAGGTCCTTGGCGGTTCAGCGTACCGAAACGTGCTCCGATACTGGGAGCACTCTTCCGGCGATCTTCTTCAGCGGCTGCTGTACACCGACATCAAGACTTATCTGGTTGAGCTACTGATGAAGCAAGACAATATGAGCATGGCGGCGTCGATCGAAAGCCGGGTGCCATTTCTCGATCATGTGCTGGTGGAATGGGCTATGCGCGTGCCCGCCAGAATCCAGATCCAGGGAACCTCAGGCAAGCGGATACTAAAGAAAGCGATGGAGGACCTGCTTCCTCGTGAAATTATCCATCGCACAAAGTTAGGTTTCCCGACTCCGTGGAGCGGCTGGCTTGCGGGCAGGCAACTTGACTCGATTGAACGACTATTGTTGGAACCGCGCAGCATGCGGCGGGGATTTTTCAAAAAGGGGTCAATTGAGCGGCTGTTTCGCGAACACCGCGTCCAGTATCGTGACCATTACGATCGCATCTGGCGTCTCTTGAATCTCGAGTTATGGCACCGGGTATGCGTGGAAGGGGAATCTCACGAGTGGTCAGGACAATTCTCCGACGCGAGAAGCGTTTCCACCACCTGAGCCCGCGCGGACGAACCGGGAACCCATCCCATTGCCAGGACATTGCCGAAACTCGTTTTAACCGAAAAGTCATTGCTCGATTTCAATGCGTTCCAAACGAAGAAACCGGCCAAGCGGAGTCTTGGTTCGAGCCCAATGCTTCACTTCAAACAGCGCGGGATAGACAGCACGCATGCGCGCGGCATGAAGACTCTTCGTATGCCCGGGGGCTGAACTCAGTTCATAACCAAGTTGCGCAAGCGAGTCGCCGACCAGGCTCTCAAATGCAACGATCTCGCCGGCGGTCATCTTGCTTTTCCAACGGCCCACGGGATTAAACGAAGCGCCTTCATCGGAAAACGATGTGTTCGGCTCGCTAACCGAACCGACGCCCGCGCGTTGAATCCGTTCGTAATCGAGATCGTGATCGATGAACGAGCCGAGTTCAGATAACGTCTCGCGGGGCTTCGCCACTAAATCTTCAAAGCGAATCTCACAGTAATTTGCGCCAAGACTTTCCCGCTGCTTTCGCCCCTGCCTTATGAGCCACTTCCAGTACAGCCCAGCGACGCCGAGGAGATCGTCACGATCCCATGGCAGTGGGTGAGACCAGCCTTGCTTTACATAAGAAAGCGCCACATCACGGCCATCGCGAACGATGTGAATGAAAAGCGCATGTGGAATCTGGCGCTTGATCTCTCGCATATAAAGCAGATGTTCCGGAGTGCAATCCGCCCAGCGGGTTGCTCCCTGAGCGTCGGCGACTTCCTGCATCACGATGCGCAAAAAGTCTCCTGCGGAGCGGCAATCGGAGATAATGCGTGCGCTGATTTCACCGGGATCTAGCTTCGACATGCGAAAAAGCTTGCTCTTAAGCCATACATCGAGCAGCGCTTTGCGGTCCCGAGAAGAATGGAGTCCGCCGAATTTTGGCCCAAGCAGATTAAAAACATTGGACTCGGAACGATAATTCGCGAAGCCCCCGGCCGAGGTCAGCATGTGGTATAGGAGGGTCGTTCCAGATCGCGGGCATCCCACTACAAAGACCGGGGCAGCGCTGCGGACACTTGCGGAATTCCGTTTGCCAGGCCGGTTTCCATCTGGTTCAAGCGCACTCTGGCGAGATTTGTCCTGCTGCCGGTCAACCTTCATAATCCAGTGCCTGCAGCACTTTCCGATCTCCTGTCATCAGAGGTCAAGCCTGCGTAAATTGTCTGCCATTGGTCTCGCACTGCGGCCCAATGATACCGATGCGATTCCTCCAGCGCGTTTTCCGCCAGCCGGGCGGCTAAACCAGGTTCCTGCAAAATTCTCAAAATGTTTTGCGCGAGACCCGGGGCATCTCCTGGCGGCGACAGAAGTCCTGTCCGATCGTGAGTAACAATGTAGTTCATACCTGCAGGCTCAGTTGTGGCTACGGGTGTTCCGGCTGCAAAAGCCTCGAGCACCGACACCGGCATATTGTCGAGATTCGATGCGTTCACAAAAATATCGGCGGCATCGTACACTCGGCCGATATCCCGCCGGCCGACTGCTCCCAGAAAGTTTACGTTTGATAAATGCAGGAGCTTTACCAGGTCGCGGATGTTGTTTTCCAGATCTCCGCGTCCGGCCAAATCAAGTTTCGCCTCCGGATAGATTTTTTGGACTTCGGCGAATGCCCGCACCACAACATCGATACCATAGTAGAGATGGAAACCGCGCGTGCAGATCAAATGCGGACGAAGGGGAATGCGCCTACGGTATCGGAACTGAGGAAGGTCAATAATATTGGGTACAACCTGTGCCTGTAGGCCGAACTCCCGGAAGACATCGACCAGATAACCGGAAGGGACGACCAGCATATTTGCGTTCGATAGAACATGGCGGGCAATGGGAGAACGCTGAAGATGATCTCGCGCCTCGCCGCTGCGATAGTTGATGAGCGTTTTCTTTTTTAGGGCCTTTGCGA
>JASICF010000468.1 GCA_030044775.1 Candidatus Sulfotelmatobacter sp.
GAACCAATAACTCGAACTACACCACGGGAACCTGCACTCTGACTGGCGGTCCTGGAACTTACGCGCTCACCGGCTCGGGTTGTCTCACCGGAGGCGCTGGGGCCATCGGCAACCTGGTTGGTTCGCCTTACAAAACTCCTTATGCCATCCACACCACCGGGGGCATTCAACACGCGTTCAACCAGCGCTGGCTCGCCAGCGCCGACTACGTTCACGAAGAGGGTAATCACGGGTATCGCGGCTTCCCCTACACCAGCGGCAGCAGCCTCTTTACTCCTCTCATTCCGACTTCCGATCCGCACTACGCCACCGACCAGGCGAACATAGTGCCAAATGTAAACGTCTTCGAATCCGACAATCGGTCCAGCTACAACGGGCTGATGCTGCATGCGCAAGGCAACCTGCCGCGTTTCAGTCTGGTCGCAAACTATCAACTTTCAAAGGGACAGACCTGGGGCTGTTTGCTCGGCGAGTTGTTCGATTACGTTGATGGCGTTTGCCCCAATGAGCCAGGAACGCCTCACGCAGGGTTGTTGAATGCGTTCGGGCCTGGCGATTACGGCCCATCCGGGGAAGACGTTCGCGATCGGTTTGTCTTCGCCGGAATTTTTCACATTCCCGGCGGATTCGAATTAAGCACCATCAATCAGGTCGAAAGTGCGCGGCCCATCACCATCACAAACGCAAAAAATACCGACCGCATCTACGTGAACGGCGCTTATACCAGTCTCGATGTGTTTCGCGGCACGCCCTACATTCAGTCGGACTTGCGCGTCACGCGCCCTATTAAGATCAACGAGCGTTGGCAAGTCGATCCGTTCGTCGAATTCTTCAACATCTTCAACCGCAACAACCCCGGCGCAAACTACGCCGTGAACGTGGTCCAACTGCCGATTCCGCAAGCCGAGATGCAGCCGAACGCGCAAGGCATCACGAACGTGACCAGTCTTTGCGCAAATTCTGCTTGCACTCAGACAACGCCCGTCACGAGCTTGAAACAGCTCGAAATTCCCGAAGGCGCACTGGGAGATTTCTTCGGACCCGGCACCACCGTCGGCATTCCCTTCGCGGCCCAGATCGGCGTCAGGGTAACCTTCTAGCGCAATCATGTTGGTTTAATGATCGGTAGTTGTGGGACGGGCGGGACCCCTTCAATGATTGTAATCGGCTTACGCCAATTGACTCCCGCGGTTTACCAGGAAGTCGGTCCCTTTGGCGCGCTGGGACTGTCCGCAGTCGCCGGAAACGCCGCTTTGCGACCGCGGCTCACGCAGAAAAGCTATTCGGGTTGATGCTCCGAGATAAACTCACTCAGCTTGCGACTGTCGTCCTTGCCCAGTTCAACGAAGTCAATCCCATTTCCTACCTGCGGGTACTTCGTGACGACGACACCTTTGGCGCGGATGTTCTCTTCTTCGACGGACAGCACAACGCCGAGCTCGGTTCCTACTTCCATTGTGAACATCGTCTCAACGTAACACCCGCAGAGGCTGATCTCGTCAGTGGTCATCCGCATCGGCGCAGCGCCGGGGCAAAGCAGTTCGACCGGAACCTTCGCCTTTATTCTCGGATACCGGCGGCGCTCAGGACGATCTGGAACGTCATCGACCATCGGACTGATAAACGACACACACGTACGACTTCGGCGCTCATGATACGCCTAGATAATGGGAACGCCAACGAGTACCCTTTTCGCGAAAAGATAGAGTCAAACACGCAAAGAAGACTCAGACCGAGCGTTGCCTGCTTTGGGGCGGGTGGGCCTGACGAACGGACTCATCTCTGACTTTCGAGGGGTACGCTCGAAAACAGTGTTTGACCAGTTAGCCTGGGCCAGCCCCCCGTTAGCGACAATCACCACCCACGCAGACCCACAGAAATGCGGAAGACCGTTCCACAACTACCGCATCCGCATCCGCAGAGTCCATCAGGGCCTCCACCCACCCACGTTGTTCCGTAGAAACTTCCGTCAGTGCCTTGTACCAGCCCGTCGAAGGGTAACGCGCCGTCCGTCAGATCGAAGCTGTGCAGAGTGGTCAGAACGCCCCTCTCGGTGATTTTGAAAACCGTCCCACAACCGTTGACAGGGGGGTACAAAGTGCTGCATTCGCTGCTGTCCCCTCCGTCATAGGTTGTCCCATAGAAGTTTCCGTCAGCGCCCTGAACTAACCCGGAGACGGCGAAATAACTGAGAACGTTTCCGGAGTTGCCAGCGCTTTCGAAGCTGTAGATCGTGGTCAGTTTGCCAGCCGGGGTCATCTCGAAGACCGTGCCGCATCCGTTGTAAAGCACGCACTCGTGGTTGTCTCCGCCCCCCAAGGTTGTTCCGTAGAATTTCCCGCTTCTGGCCTGCACCAGCGGGGCATTGGGCTCGTAGCCGTCCGCGCAGTACGTTTCGGAGCAGAAACTGTAAAGCACGGTCAACGCTCCGCTGGGGGTGATTTTAAAGACCGTGCCGCCGCTGTTGGCCCCGCCATAGACGGTTGTGCCGTAGAAGTTCCGATCAGTGCCCTGAACCAGGCCAGCCTGAGGGCTGGCGCCATCCGTGAAGTCGAAGCTGTGCAGAACAGTCAGAGTGCCCCTGTCGGTGATTTTGAAAACTGTTCCACAACCTCTGCCACAGGCGCTGCCAGCCCCGCCATTCGGAGTTGTCCCGTAGAACTCCCCGTCTGTGCCTTGGACAAGGCCGGCGGCCGAAGGACTGACATTGTTTTCGAAGTTGTAGATCGTGGTCAGATCGCCTGCCGGGGTTATCCTGAAAAAGGTGCCTTCGCCGTTGGCCCCGCCCCCCAAGGTTGTTCCGTAGAAATTTCCGCTCCTGGCCTGCACCAGCGGGGCAATGGGCTGGTAGCCGTCTGCACTGTCGAAGCTGTGCAGAATGGTTAGCTTGCCGTCCCGGGTGATTTTGAAGACCGTTCCACATCCAATCGCCTGACCGGTGCCAGTTGTGCCGCAGGCGCTGCTGGACCCGCCATAGCCGGTTGTTCCGTAGAAATCCCCATCAGCGGCTTGAATCAGTGCGGCCCACGGGTTAGCGCCGTCGTTGCCGTCGAAATTCGCGAGAACGGCGAAGGTTGCTTGTGCGGGCATAGCGATCGGCATAACAACCCAAGACACAAGAAGCGCGATGCGCAATATCTCCGATAAGTTCCGCGTCCTCATACTGCCCTCCCGCTTAGACTCGCGCTCCGTCCGAAGTGCGCCACCGGTTGGCGGATGCGTCGTTGCAGACACTCTGCACGGGGCGGGTGGCGCGGACGAACGGACTCATTCTAACTCTCGAGAGTGCCCCTTCAAAGCTCTGCTTGGGTGGAAGACCCTCGAAAACTGTATCTGACCAGTTAGCCTGGGCCAGCCCCCTTTTGATTGACTGGGCGGAAACTACACCCGTTGCAGCGAGTCAATCGTCGCACCGCTCCACTGCGAAATGGGGTGCAACGCTCCGCAATCGAGGCATCGCGTCACATCAAACCGCGCGCCGCAATGCGGGCAGATAGCGCCGGTTTGGAAGGTATCGAAGGGCAATCCGCATTTGCCGCATTTCCAGAAACTCCCCAAGGGCGGCGACGCCTTGCAGGTAGGGCACGTGTATTCCATGCGCCTCGGCAGCTTCGCAAATCGCGCCAGCGCTCTGGCGTGCCGCAGTCCGGCCCAGGAGTTCATCAAGACGAACACCGAAATCACTCCAATCCAAACGGATTGAATCTTGATCGCCAGCAGGATGAATCCCGCGGCGCCGAGCAAGCCAATCACAGCAGCCGCCATCAGGCTTCGCGCGCGGCCAAGTACAAACCACAGGAGCGAACGCAGAATCTGCCCGCCATCCAGGGGATAAATGGGCAGCACGTTGAAAGTCAGCAAGCTCAAATTAATCCACCAGATGGCCAATAGCAGCGAATGCAAATCAGGCGAAGCTGCCAGCCATGGTGCTCCGTGGTTGACGCCAGTCAACCAGAAGATCACCCCTAGTCCCACGTTCACCAGCGGCCCCGCGGCGATGCTCCACAAAGTCGCTCCCGGCCGCTGCGGAGGATTCACATACGCCACTCCGCCCAGCGGCCACAACACGATGTGATCCGCGGTCCCTCCCACTTGCCGGCATGCTAATGCATGGCCGAACTCGTGCATGGTCACGATGAGAAACAGCGCGAGATACTCGGCTATATTCCAGCTAACGGAAGAGTAGCTTCCCTTGCGGCTGCTGATTTCCCACGCCGCCACTAGAAACCACGACCAATGCAGAAATACGTCGATTCCGAAAAGGCGGAACAGGTGAATCGAACCTTGACGGCCCGTGGGCATGTGGAGAGTTTACCGCACCAGGATTTCGGTCGCGGCATGCATAAGAATGAGCAGGTGGGTATAGGCAGCCGCGAAACTCAGCGCAAGAGCGGCCGCAGCACAGAACGCCGATTTACTAGAATAGCCGGCAGCTTTCGTCTGCTGCAGCTCGTTCCAGGCGATTAGGCGCTCGACTCGCGCGTTTACCGACGCGGTCGGATTGTGCACGAAAGCCATTGTCAATTCTGCAGGCGGATCAAGCGGAGCCAATCGCGATAGCTTGATCACAGCGGCAGCCAGGTCAAGAGCTTCCGAACCGTTCGAGACGGCCGCATCGTCGGCAGCCATCTCGGTGGCTTCGCGCCACGCGCTCTCCAGGTTCGTCATGCCTGGAAAAGCGACAAAATGAAGGATCAGCTTCCGCAAGTTATCTTTACGGCGTACATGCACGATTTCATGCCGCAAGGCGCTGCGCAACTCCCGCTCGCTTAGCAGGTACTGGGCCGCTGGCGACAACCAGACCGTCGGCATGACAATGCCCGCCACTCCAAGCGGGGGCAAAGCGGATGAACTCAACAATATCGGGACCGAGCGGTTCGCGCCGACTGGTTCCGAAGAAATTACCGCTGCCGACTGCGACCAGGTCGCGACCGTTCGCCGCGCGCTCCGCAAAGCGGATGCGGCGTGCCGGATTCCCCATAGAACTACCGCCAGGCCGCAGGCACATAGCATGATCGGCGCCGCGCCCATGGGTTCCACCACCGCGCGAGGTTCCAGCCATAAAAAAGATGGCGCGGCAAGAACCAGCATGAATGCACCGGAAACAACCGCAGGAGCAAGCCGCATCGCGAACAGCAGGTCTGCGGACAACTTCGCAGGATAACGGAGCGCATCAGGTTTCAGGATTCGCCAAGTCAGCGCAACCAGCAGCGATAGGCATACGTAGACAATCACGCCAATGGAAACCGACAGCACGATCCCGCGCAGGAAAAACATCAGTGGTTCTCCTTCGCACGGCCGCTCTGCCCACGCCGGTTGCGCTCATTCAGTTCACGCCGCTTCCGCTCCACCAGTTTTCCCAGGTCGTCCAGCAACTTCGCATCGCGCTCGCTGACAATTTCGACCAGAAACGAAAGCGGCAAATTCGAGGTGGAACTGACGTCGAGCAACTGGTGCAGAGCGTCGCTTACCGCTTCACGATGCAATTCCTCACGGCTCAGGCGCGGGGCATAGCGAAACGCTCTCCCCTCGTCGCTGCGAGTGAGCAGCCCCTTCTTGAACAGGCGGTCGAGCGTGGTCATCAACGTGGTATAGGCCAGATCGGAGTAGCCGCTCTCGAGCAACTCACGAACCGTGGCACTTCCCTTCGCCCACAAGCCGTCGAGCATGCGCAATTCCAGCGGCCCCAACCGCTGCGGTAAAAATCGTGGATGGAGAATTCGCCTCATCTTCTTATTCGAGCGCTCATTCTACCGCAATTTCAGAATCCGTTCCGCAACGAAGAGTGCGGTGCAGGACAGCGAGCGAGGGAGGGTCTGGGGTGGGAAACGGGAATCGAACCCGCAACCGTCGGAGCCACAGTCCGGTGCTCTGCCAGTTGAGCTATTCCCACCACCGAAGTCGATTATAGCAACTGCTGTTAGTCGAAGTCGTGAAATCCACCGCACGCGCGAACCCGCGCAGATGTTAGGCTAACAGCGTGAGCCTTCGGCAACCGCCTGTCTCTCGCAATCGAGTTGCTATCGTAGTCCTTTCTTGCATTCTCTCAACCATCGCGATTCCCCGCGCATCCGCGGCAGGATGGACCGTTCATGCTCAACCGTCACCGCTAGTCAATGGCAGCCCGGTACTATTTCAGGTGAGGGCGCCGTCGCGCCTGCAGTCACTCAACGGATTGTGGCTGGGCCACGAATTCCCTTTCACTTTTAATCCGAAAAAAAACACCTGGTTTGCGCTCGCCGGTATCAGCCTTGAAACATCTCCCGGCTCTTATGCGCTCGAGTTGAGCGGCGAACGACTCAACGGGAAACCGCCAGAGACAAACGTATCCTTCTCCCGCAAATTCGTTGTTGCCCGCGGTAACTATCCAAAGATCAAGGTCAATCTCAGCGTTGACAGCAAGTTCACCGAACCCACGCCCGAGCAGGTGAAAC
>JASICF010000469.1 GCA_030044775.1 Candidatus Sulfotelmatobacter sp.
GCATTTTCATTCACCAGATATTCTTTGGCGACACGATTCACGTCTTCGAGGGTTACCTGTTCGATCTGCTCGACATCCTCTTCCGGCGAATTACGTCCCTCGCCTGCGAGCGCGTCCGACCATAGAGAAGCCAGCCCCGGAATCGAGTTGCGCTCGAATTCGAAGGACGCGACTTCGCTCCGCCGCGCGGCTTCAACCAAGTCGGCGGGAACGCCTTTGCTTGCATAATTCGCGACTGTCGCCTGCAGCGTCTGCTCCATGGCATTCGCATCCGCGGTAGTTGGAATAACGGCATAGGCAAACGCCGCTCCAGCTTTGCGGTAGGTTTCGCCGAGCTCAAACCCCGCATCCAGCGCTTTTCCGGCCGGCACGAGCCCGTAAATATCGGCTCGCTGGCTCGCCAGCACGTCGCTTAGCACGCGGCTGGCGGCAAAATCGGTGCTGTCGGAGCCGGGCATGCGGTATGCGATGATGGCGATGCTGTACGGAAAATCGCTGGGCAGCGTAAAGTGCTCGGCTTTCACCGGTCGCAAATGAATCGCTGCACGCGGAGGCAGCTTCTTTCTCGGAATATCTCCGTAGAGCTTCTTGATGGTCTCGATGGCTTTTGCCGGATCGACTTGCCCCGTAATTATGAGGATCGCGTTATTCGGCGCGTACCACTTTTCCTGAAAACTTTTTAGCATCGCGCCGGTGGTGGCATCGAACGATGGCTTGGTGCCGAGCGCATCCTGTTCGTAGGGAGTTCCCGCGAACATGTCTTTATCCATTCGCACCAGAAAGTTGTAAGTAGGGTTCGAAAGATCGCGGGCGACCTCCTGCTCGATCGCGCCACGCTCCTGATCCCACTCCGCCTGCGTGTCAGAGATGCCGCGCATGCAATCGGCGTCGGCGTGCAGGGCAATTTCGAGATCTTGCGAGGGAATCGTCTCGAAAAATTGGGTGATGTTTTGTTGCGTATCGGCGTCGTTGTCGCCGCCAAGCTGGGCATAGATCGCGGCGATTTGATCGACGGAAAGATCGCCGCAGCCGCGAAACGCCATGTGCTCCTGCGCATGCGCCATGCCGGGAAAACCCTTGGGCGTTTCATTTCCGCCGACAATATAGTTTTCTTCGACAGTCACAACCGGAGCCAGATGATTGGGCACAATCACCACGCGCAGGCCATTGGGCAACGTATAACGCGTGACTTCAGCCGGAGAAATCTTTGGCAACGGCGCATTTTGTCCCACGGCCGTCGCCACAGGCGAGATTGTCAGAAAATAGAAAACCAGTAATACAGGAGCACTGCCGATAAATGTCGGCTTCTTCAGAGACTTTGCCATTGCGGCACCTCTGCTGCGACTTGCTCAAGCACCGCCGCAACTATGAACAATTCTAACAACCAACTGTGCTGCCGTGATCGTATGATTGAGTGCGATCAAGATTGGAGAAGATCGTTCTACATATGCAACATTCATTGCCTCGATCGTCATGGCTTCCCTGCAGAAACAAATTCATTCTAACTTTCGCCGCAGCATTGAGCTTCACCGTCGTCTTACACAGCCAGTCCTCGACCACCCTGCCAATAGCGCCCGGAGCACAGGTTTTTTCTCTGACTCCCGAACCCGGCTCGTTCACTGAACCATCGATCGCCGTCAATCCCAACAACCCGGAGCAGGTCGTGGCCGTATTTCAAGACAATGCCCACGCCTCATACTCGCAAGATGCTGGCCAGAGTTGGAAATCCGCTGAAGGCGTCGCCGCGGCAAACTACAAGGTTTCCGGAGATGTATCCACCACTTTCGACAAACAGGGCCACGCTTTCATCTGTTATATCGCTTTCGACAAACTCGGAACCTTCAACTATTGGGGACACGGCGCAACCCGCAACGGAATTCTCGTGCGCCGTTCGCTCGATGGCGGAGCCACGTGGGAAAAAAATGATCTTCCCGTGGCCGAGCAGCCGACGCAGCCCGGAATTCCCTTCGAAGACAAGCCTTACATCGTTGCCGACACCACCAACAGCCGCTATGCCGGAAATCTTTACATCGGCTGGACCCGCTGGTCTTTGACCGATTCGAAAATGTTATTTTCCCGCTCCACCGATGACGGCAAAACCTGGTCGGCGCCAATTGAGATCGATCGAACCCCCGGACTGCCGCGCGATGACAATGGCGCTGCTGAAGGTTTCGACGCGGCCGTCGGCCCGGACGGCCGCATCTACGCAATCTGGAGCCAGGATGATTTCATCTTTCTGACGGTTTCGCGTGATGGTGGCAAAACCTTTTCCCGCGCCCGTTCCATCATTCATACCGCTCCGATCATGTTCGCGGTCGAAACGCTGGAACGCGCCAACGGCTTTCCGCAGATTGCCATCGACCCGCGAAGCCAGCGCCTCTACATCACCTGGAGCGATTACCGCAATGGCGACCTCGACATTTTCTGCTCGACTTCGAACGACCACGGCAAGAAATGGTCCGCACCGGCGCGCGTAAATAACGATGCGGTTCACAACGGCGCCGATCAGTTCTTCCAGTGGCTGGCTGTCGATCCCGTCGACGGATCGGCGAACGTGGTTTTCTACGACCGGAGGGATGATCCGACGAACACAACGCAAACCGTTACTCTCGCGCGCTCGACCGATCGCGGAAGCAGTTTCCAGAACTATGCCTTGACGACCGATCCCTTCAATGCCAGCGGCGTCTTCTTTGGCGACTACATCGGCATCGCCGCATACGGCGGCCGCGTCTACGCCGATTGGACCGAGAAACCCGCAACTCCTGCTGAGCAAGACATCAAGCCGGCCAGCAAAGAGGACAACAATCCGGAAGCCAAGGATGAAACCAAGCCAGAAGATAAGCGGGAAGAAAAGAAATCTCAGCAAACGAAACCCAAACGACCGGGCACGGTGGTCAAAGTTGGAGTCGCCGATTTCAGGCAACAGACGGCCGAGCGCTAGCGCGTAAAGCGCTTTGCGAGTTTCCAGCCTCCAGGCCGACATGGGTGCCCGAGCATTGCTGTAAGACCGCTCTTTCATGGCCCACGAGCCAAACAAAATTTTTGGGTAACCAAACTCCCTCTGCCATCATCAGTACAAAATAGGGTTGGCTATGCCGTTGAACTGGGGATCTCGAAGAGACGATCGGCGAATGAAGGTTGCGCGCGCCCTTGTCGTGTGCGCGGCGGCGTCCGCCCTGTTTCTCGCTCGTAGCACTTCCCCGCGTTTTGCGGATCCTCTTTCCGTCCACACCGTCAAGGCCGACACGAGCCACTATCAGCGGCCGCGCTTCGATAACAGCACATCACGTTGCTGTCCGGTTAACACGGCGTTCGCAATCGCGCCTCCAAATGGGGCGCAACCTCACCTGACGTTGGCAACCGCTCTGCTGTTGTCTTTTCCCACCAAAGGCCTTCACTACAACCGGCCGCCACCGTTTCTTTCCTTTTAAAGTCAATTGCTGTTCGCCGTCGGCAACGCAATTGCCTGCGGATACAGGAACAGGCTGCTGAACCTTTTCAGGAGAATACAAATGGATGCGGTTAAGGTTCTTTGCGTGGAGAACCACTCTGAGTATTTGGAGGCGCTGAGGTACATGCTGGAAGCGGCAGGGTACGAAGTTCTTTCCGCGACGAGTGGGAGTCAGGGCGTTTCGATGCTGAAAAGATATGCCGTCGAAGGCGTTCTGTTGGAATACGACTTGCCCGATGCCTCGGGCGCCACGGTGCGGGCCGAGATGAAGCGGATCAAACCTGAGATACCTGTTCTGCTGTATGCGGGAATCGGAAGCCAGACTCCTTTCTTGATCAGGTTCTTTGATTCCTATCTCCGCAAAACAGCCGAGCCACAATTGGCGTTTCGAGATTTCGATGCATAAGTGCTCAACGCAGCGGTTGGCGAGAGACGAAGATTCTTATTTGCATTGCGTCGCCGCCTATCGGGGGGCGCTCAATGAAAATGATTGCAAACAGGGTGCCGCATTTCAGGCACCAGAGGAAAAGAAATCATGAATAAAGCCGAGATCGCACAGTTCCAAAAGAAACTTGAGATTCAGCGTCAGGAAGGCATGCGCTTTTTGAAGCAAATCGAAGAAGAGGCGCGGTCGCTCGAAGTCGATGCGGCGCAGGACCCCGCAGACCAGTGTGTCACCAGCATATCGAGAGAGTCGTTGTTCGAGCAGAGCAGCCAGCGCCGGACAAGTTTGCGCCTGATCGAAGCTGCGCTGCGAAGAACTGAAAATGGAACCTTCGGCGAGTGCGCCGGCTGCGGCGGGGAAATCCCCCTACGCCGTCTCCACGCGCTGCCGTGGACGCAATTTTGCCTTCGCTGCCAGGAGGCGATCGAACAGGAAGTGGATAGCCGGCTCACCGGAGGCTCGTTTGCGGTACCTTTGGCGCCAGCATGGAGACGAACCGGGTAGATGTTTTGGGCTGGGCAGGATGAAGGTCGCTTGCCTGGAGGTGTTATGAAACATTTGATGATTATCGCTTTGCTGGCGATCACTCCTGCTCTGCTTGCACAGGAGTCGGTTTCCCGGGGAACGATCCTGCCCGTGAAGTTGACCACGGCAGTGAGATCGGACAAGGCCCGACCGGGACAAATCGTCAGTGCGCGAGTTATGCAAGATGTGCCTTTAGCGGGCGGGGCGAGAATCAAAGCCGGCGCAAAGGTCCTGGGACACGTGGTTGCGGTAACCAATGATGCGAACAGAGCGAAGATCAGTCTACGTTTCGACATGATTGCAATTGGAAACCGAAAAATTCCCGTGACCACGAATCTGCGTGCTCTCGCCAGCATGCTCGAAATCGAAGAAGCGCAGGTCCCGCAAGCGGGGCCGGACCGCGGGACATCTGAATTCGACTGGAACACCGAGCAGATCGGAGGCGAGGCCGACTATCACGGGAGCGTGATCGCTCAAGGTCTTCACGTGGTCGGCGAATCCGTGCCTGTCAACGGCGCGCTGGTTGAGATTTCCGCAAAGCAGGGCAGCATGTGCCGGGCAAATCTTGACGACAATCGGCGGCTCCAGGCAACCTGGCTTTTTGCTTCAGACGCCTGCGGTCTTTACGGATTTCCGAATCTGACGCTGACACATGCCGGCCGTACCGCTCCGGTGGGCGAGATCATGCTGACGTCAGACAAGGGGAAGGTCAATATTCGTGCCGGAAGTGGAATGCTATTGAGAGCCAACTGAGCGACTTCGCGAGTCTCCCGGGAGGTCGCAGGGTGCCAATTGAACAGTGGCGAGAACTCTCGTGGAACGTGCGGATCGCTAATTCTTCGGGACGGGGGTGGTGTAGGCCGCTTGGCTGGCGAACCTGCATCCGTTTGCCCTGCTATTATCGACGTTACTTGCCAAACTTTGGTAAGCTGTCGCTTTCGTTGATCACCCTCTGGGCAGGGTGACTTCTCAAAACAATTTACCTCCGGCCCGGCAACGTAAGATTCGAATGGCGTCAGAAACTATCAGCGGCCAAACATCCGGGATTTCGCAGCTGGTTTCGGCTCCGCTGACGCGCGCAGCAATTTTTCTCATCGTTACGATCAATTCCGGTGACGAAAATCGCGCGGCGGTTCTTTCACTCTGCGCAGATCTTTCCGCGCTTTTGCGAGCCGTGGGTTTTCGCGATCTCGAAGGCGCTCTCTCATGCATCATGGGCATCGGTTCCCAGGCATGGGACCGCCTTTTCGGTTTGCCTCGCCCGGCAGAACTTCATCCCTTCCGCGAATTCCGCTCCGGGCCCCGCCATGCTGTCTCTACGCCAGGCGACTTGATCTTTCACATCCGGGCTAAGCGCATGGATCTCTGTTTCGAACTGGCCACGCAAATCATGGCCCGGCTGGAAGGCGCGGTCACCATCGCCGATGAAGTCCACGGCTTCCGCTACTTCGACGAGCGCGATCTGCTCGGCTTCGTCGACGGTACCGAAAATCCAACGGGCAGCGTAGCTGAAGACGCCGTTTTCATTGGCGGCGAGAATCCCGCCTTCGCCGGCGGAAGCTACGTGATCGTGCAGAAGTATCTCCACAATCTCGACGCCTGGAACAAACTGCCCACGGAAGCCCAGGAAAAAATCATCGGCCGCACAAAAGTTGCCGACATTGAACTCGACGATTCCGTCAAGCCCACTTCCGCCCACAGCGCTCTCACCACCATCGAAGAAGAAGGCAGGGAAATTAAAATCCTCCGCGACAATATGCCTTTCGGCCGCCCCGGCCACGGCGAGTTCGGCACCTATTTCATCGGCTACAGCCGATCGCCCCGCACCATCGAACAAATGCTGGAGAACATGTTCATCGGCCGCCCGCCTGGCAATTACGATCGCATCCTGGACTTCAGCACCGCGGTCACCGGGAGTTTGTTTTTCATCCCGACCGCCACGTTCCTCGACGATATTTCACCCGATCACCTTGCGCCTGCCGCGTCGTCAGGTGAACAGAACTCTGCAGCAGCTTCTGCACCGGTTGAAACTTCCACGTCTACTGCGCCATCCAAGGATGGTTCGCTCGGTATCGGTTCGTTGAAGGGAGGAAATTTCCATGAATAACCTGCATCGTGAGCTGGCCCCAATTTCTGATGGCGCGTGGACTCAAATCGAGGAAGAAACATCGCGTACCATCAAGCGCTATCTGGCGGGCCGCCGCGTTGTAGACCTTCATGGCCCCGCAGGAACTGCTCTCTCGGCCGTGGGCACCGGCCACCTGTCCACGATCGCCGCCCCCGGAGACGGAATCACAGCCCGGCAGCGGGAAGTGAAGGCCCTGGTCGAACTGCGCGTTCCCTTTGAACTCGAACGCCAGATGATTGACGACGTGGAACGCGGCGCCAATGATTCCGATTGGCAGCCGGCGAAAGACGCTGCACGCAAGCTGACCTTCGCCGAGGACCGCGCCATTTTCGAAGGGTACGCGGCCGCGGGAATTGTCGGTATCCGCCAGGGCACGAGCAATCCGCAAACATCTCTTCCCGCCGACGTGCGCAAATACCCGGAAGCGTTTGCTCAGGCCTTGAGCCAGTTACGCCTTGTGGGTGTTAACGGCCCCTATGCCATTCTGCTCAGCGCCGATGCTTATACCGAACTCGCCGAAACCAGCGACTACGGCTATCCCGTTCTTGAACACGTCAAGCGTCTTGCCGACTGCAAAATCATCTGGGCGCCGGCGATTGACGGCGCATTCGTCGTGACAACCCGCGGCGGCGACCTTGATCTTCATATCGGGCAGGACGCCTCGATTGGCTACCTGAATCACACGGACACACACGTTCGGCTTTATCTGCAGGAGACATTTACGTTTCTGTACCTGACCTCCGAATCCGCCGTCGCCCTCACCGCGCCCTCAAAGGCGCGCTGATCCGGACGCATTTGCTCCATCGCGGAAATCTCGGATTCCCATCGCCAAACAACGGATGGAGCTCTCATCGTCTTGACATACCATCGCTCGAACGACTTTGCTCGCGAGTTGATTGTGTTACATTCAAATAAATGTGGGCGCGTAGCTCAGGTGGTAGAGCAATGCCCTTTTAAGGCATGGGTCGCAGGTTCGAATCCTGCCGCGCTCACCAACACCGTTTGGGTTAAACTGCCAGGTCTTCCGATTCTCGCGAAAAGCTTTTTGACGCACGCTGAACCGAAAACTAGTATCCCGGTCAGGCTTGCAGGCAGCAATTCACAATTCAAATGTCAGCCAGAAGTTTATCCGCTGTGCCATCTACGGGAATTATCTGAGTGCTCGACTGGGCCTATTTTGATCTACTCTGTAAGG
>JASICF010000470.1 GCA_030044775.1 Candidatus Sulfotelmatobacter sp.
CGGCGTAATCTTTGACGCAAACCGGAAACTCGCCGCCGCCGTTGCCCGCCGTGGGGCTTGCTCCCTCCGGCAATTTCATTTTGTTCAGCTCGAGGGTAAGAGTTTCGAGAAGTTTTGTGTCGCGGCTGGTCAGCACGATCTCGATCGTGTGGCAGCGAATTTCGGTCGTCAGAACGTACCAATTCAACTGCGCCACCGGCGACCGGTAAGCAAAAAAAGTAAACGGCCGTCCACCGATCCTGGTGAACGTAGGCGCCATTTCGACCCGATAATCCGCCTGCAAATGGTCTTTTATGTAAAGGGTCAGTTCCTGCGCGTTGTCCGCGGGAAAGGGTGAAAAAAACATGTCCTGGGCGGTGATCAAAATATTTCCGGCGACTGGTTTCTTGTCCGTATCGGGTGGCCCGATTTGTGCAAGCACATAACGACCGCTCTCCGACGGAGGTGGACCTTCATAATCCTGGGTCCAATCAAGAGGAAGGGAATAGGTTATTCCGAAGTATGCATCGCTGAAAATACCCTTGGCCACGGTCCCACCTTCCGGCACCGGAGTTACGGAATCACTGGCGCCAGGCACGGCGCCGGTTACCAGGATCACTCCCGTCGGAAGTTTCGTCAGCGGCTGGCCGGTATTCGAGGAGTTTTCGCTCTTATGCACGTTCCCCGGCGTCGGGGTTTGTCCCCGGATTGTTGACGACAAACACAAGACAACGAAGAACGAGAAATACAGAAACCGGTAGTTCATTTTGTCCTTGAATTGAAACCACTTCAGGCGGGTGGGCCCGGAGTTGCGCGGATCATTCTTAACTTGGAAAAGGCTGGCGAGATTCCTCAAGTACCTCGCCAGCCACGGATCCAACAGTTATAGCGAGCGCAGGAAATCCAATATCTCCTGCTGTTGAGTGGAGGTGAGCATATTGAAGTTGCCGATCACCGTAGTGGCTTCGCTCTTCGAACTTTTATGATCTTCGATCGCAGTAAACACATCGTTTGTTCGCCCGTCATGCAGCAGGAAGATTCGCTGACCGAGACCCCATAAGGGTGCAGTGCGGAATTGACTTCCATCAGCACTGCCTTGGCTGACGTTATCCGCCAGACGGGTGCCCATGTTGTGAATCTCGAGATCGGAGTAAGCCGGTACCGGGACGTTGCTGAGCGCCGGAGCAAAGTTCGAGACCTGGGTTGTTCCCGGGCTTGGGTTGTGGCAGGTCGCGCAGCCGATTGAGCTGAACAGTCCGCTTCCCGCGGAGATCGTGGCGGACGGAACTTGTGTTCCATTCAGCACCACTCCACCAGGCGGCGGAGGCGCCAAAAAGCGCATGAAGTTGGCAAATGCCGAGACATCGTCGAGCACAGCCGCATTCGTCGTTTGACTCGGATTGGATGTATCTTCGGGGTAGCCGGTCCCGGTGAGGTTGAGGCAACTTAGAGGCAGCCCCAAACTCTGCTCTTCCTCCGGCAAGGGACGGTCCTGCGGGAACAGCTCGTTGCTGACCCCCATCTCCACGTTGTAAGCCTCACCGGCGAAGATGTGCAGCGACTTGTTCTGCGCCTTCCAGCCGAAACGCGTGATTGTGCCGTCGTTGCCGCTGTGGTTGAAACTGCCTGCAATGCCAAGCGTGTTGCTGAGATTTACTGCCTGATTGGCTAATAGAGTCGAATCGTCCAGATTCTCAATCAAGCCCGCTCCAAAGGTGGGCGTGGGAATCCGGAAAATGAGATCGTTCGCCGCCTGATAGGCGGCGAAATCAGGCTGCTGCAAACTGCAACTGCCCGCATCCGAACGGCCGCTGACGGTGAACAAGTCTTCTACTCCGCCATTTGGAGCTTTGGGGTTGATGGCTCCCGCGGAAGTCAGAAAGAACGGAGCCCGCGCCTCGAGCGTGGGACCGTTGGCCGTGATGAACGACGGGAGGGTGTCGTTCGGCGCGATGCCACCGCTGATGAACGAATACTGGGGATTGACGGCTGCTCCTGACCCGCCAACTGCAGGTTGTGCGTGACATGAGCTGCACTGATTCGAGTTAAAGCGCGGACCGAGGCCGTTGTTAGCGGAGTTGGAAACCGCTTCCACCTCCTGAAAGCGATTGAGACCGTCGTTGAAAAATGCGGTGAAGCCGTTGGGGTCATTCCCCGGATTGATGATGGTTGCCCCGGTGCCCCGGCTGGCACTCTGAACTCCAGGATCGGTTTGAGCAAAGGCCATCGCGGCGAGCGACAGCATGGCAAGCGTAACCACTGCCAGTTTCCTGCTTAGATTCACGGCTCCTCCTTCTGACCGGTTCTGGTCCGGCCTGCTGGGAAAGGCTTGCTGGGGAGATCTGAAAAAAAAGATCCCGGTGAAGAAGCGGGGGAAATGCTGTCTTGCCGACCCCGCAGGGGGAGTGGACTGCATTGAGCGGAGCATTTGCTTCTCCTAATTTTGGATTTGTTCTTGCGGCCAGAACTCGAAGCGGCGGGGCCAGGAAGCGCAATGGCGCGGATACAAATTGAATTCGGAGAGCCTAGGCGCGACTGCTTCCGAAATCGAGTGTCAGGAGTTCTAATCCAAAGCGAGGAAACGGAGGAAAAAAACCGTGGAGCGTTACAAACTCAGAACAGAGAGGCATTGCGACCGGATATCTATCTATAATTGTTTGTATGATATGCAGACAATTCCAAGATGTACCTTTAAGGCTAGACAAAAAATTTACAATTTAACTTTTCTGTTCGGAAAGCCGAAACTCGGTAGGACATGATGGCCGTGCGCTGCCCTGTGGCGAGACCGTTGTAATTCCACATGCGAGCGAAGCAATCCAAGAGAACCCTGCCCTAAAGCGATTGAACGCCGTGAAGGGGTCGAACGGAAATCTGGTTTCTGATGACGACGAAGAGTTCGCCTCACCGCACAAACTTATAATCCACAATCGAAGCCGCCAGCGGAGTCTGTTCATTTTTCGCTGCCTCCGGCACGGCATCCGGTTCTTCCTTTTCCTTCGCCTTCGCACCTTTTGAGCGGATGACTCGCCCCTGCGCCAGAACATTGCGGTTTTTCTGACCTGAAATTTCCTCCGGCATCTCAAAAACCAGCTCGATCAGCGCGTTCACCGGCAAAGGCTGGGGTCCGTGAAACAGCAATCCCGTCTGGCTCAAGTTGTCGATCAAACCTTCGTACCACGAGCTGGTGTTGTACACGCGGTAACGAAGCGGCAGATCGAGTTTCAAACGCCGCGCTCGCGGAGTCCAGGAAGGCCGCTTTTCCCGCGTGTGCGACCGCCGCACCGTGGTTTCCGGCTTGCTGTGTTCCAGCCGCTGGGTGCGCCGCATCGTCGCCCAGTCATATTTATATTCGGCTGCGCACAGCAAACAGACCTGGTAGTACTCTCCGTCAGCACCGCGCCGTGGCCAGGAGAACTCGTGGGAGCATCGCCCGAGCATAAGAACATCCATGATTTTTTGCGGCATGATGGTTACTTCCGGACCTTGGGAGCGCCGGAAGGCTCATCTTCTCCCGAACCGGAGTTCTTGGGAAGGTTACTTTCGTGTCGGGTTGCGCGCAGTCTGACGCGAAGTCTATCCGCATTAGGAAGTTACGCTGTGGAAAGCATCGCGCCTCCGGATGTGCCCTCCGTGTATGATCGCGCTATGAGACTTGCTTCCGCCGGCGACGTAACCGCCTTCGTCCTCGCGGGCGGCAAGAGCACGCGCATGGGCTCCGACAAGGCCTTCCTCGAATTCGAAGGCCGCACGCTGCTCAATCGCGCTCTCGACCTGGCACAGTCAGTTGCCGCCCATGTGTGCATCGTCGGCAGCGCCGAGAAATTAGGAGGAAACATCGAAGCCGACTCTGCGCGAGCCGAGCAGATTGTGGAAGATGTTTTTCCGGATTGCGGACCCTTGGGCGGAATCCATGCGGCTTTACGCGCATCGCAAACCGATCTCAACCTGATACTCGCCGTCGACCTGCCATTTATTCCTGCTGCATTTCTGCAATACTTGATCGGCGAGGCGCGAAAAGCGCCCCAGGCGATGGCCGTGTTTGCGCAAGCCGGAGGCCAAAAACAGCCGCTGTGCGCCCTCTATCGCCGTGGCTTCGCCGATGCCGCGGAAAAAGCCTTGCGTGCCGGGCGAAACCGCATCGATCTTCTCTTCGCCACCATTCCGGTTCGCATGATCGACGAAGAGCAATTGCGCGCCGCTGGATTCTCTGCCGCGATTTTTCGTAATCTGAACACTCCCGCCGACCTGGAAACGGCAAAGCTCGGCTTTTCGCAACCACAAATGGATGACAGAACTGGACTCCCTTCACTGAACTCGTCGAGCGGCGCCGCGAGCGAATCGACTTTTGCCCCGCCGCCGAAATCCCTGGTCGGGGGAGACCCGCAGCGTCCGTATATTGAATTCCGCGAGGTGTCCAAGGCATTTGGCGACAAAGTCGTGTTGGACCATGTCACCTTTAACGTGATGCCCGCCGAAACCGTCTGTATTCTCGGGCGCAGCGGTGTCGGTAAATCGGTATCGCTGCAGATCCTCATGGGCTTTCTGCGCGCCGATTCCGGCCGCGTTATAGTTGCCGACGAAGACGTCACCAACTTTTCCGAAGAGCAGATGGAGCTGATTCGCAAGAAAGTCACGATGGTGTTTCAGAATGGCGCGCTCTTCGATTCGCTGACGGTCGGCGAGAATGTTGCCTTTCCACTCCGTGAAGCCGGAGAAATGTCGGAAGACCAAATCTACGAAGTGGTCGACGGATTGCTCAAGATGGTCGGGGTTGAAGCGATGCGCGATCTGCTGCCTTCCGACCTTTCCACTGGCATGAAGCGTTCGGTCGCGATCGCGCGGGCGCTCGCTGCGCGGCCAGAGTGCGTTCTCTACGACGAGCCGACCACCATGGTCGACCCGCTCATGGCGCAATTGCTCGGCGATCTGATCAAGCGCCTCAAGATTCAGCTCAACCTCACCAGCATTGTCGTGACCCACGACATGCGCCTGGCTGAGAAGCTCGCCAACCGGGTGGTTTTTTTGCACGAAGGCCACGCTGTCTTCTTCGGGACTTACGCTGATATGGAGAAGTCTACCGAACCCATCATTCGCGAATTTCTCGATCTCGATGAGTTGAAGATTGAAGCGTAGGAAGTTAGAAACCAGATTAGAAACAAACAGCGGTAGTTGCTAGCGCTTCTTAAGAATCGCTTACTCGATTCTCGCAAACCTGACGCAAACTGGCTGGGAAATCTCGAGGACTTGGCCCGTGGCCATAAGCCGCCCGGAGTTTCGATCGACGTGAAATAGAACTATATTGTCGGATTTTTCATTCGCGGCAAACAGCAACGCACCTCCGGGCGCCATCTCAAAATTGCGAGGACTCTCGCCTTTGGTCGGTACGTATTCGACCAGCGTAAGCATTCCGGTCGACGGGTTGATTGCGAACACGGCGATGCTGTCATGGCCGCGGTTCGACGCGTACAAGAACTTGCCCGAGGGCGCCACTTCGATTTCGGCCGATTCATCGAGCTTCGTGAACGTCTTCGGAATAGAAGAAATAGTTTGCAATGACTTCAACGTTCCCTGTGCGGCGTCGAACCGATAGGCAGTAATGGTGGACGCCATCTCGTGCAGCACGTAGCCAAACTTTCCGTTGGGGCTGAATGCAAAATGCCTCGGCCCTGAGCCTGCATCGGCCTTGGCAACCGACGTGAGCATCAACCGGCTATCGGGAGTCAGCGACGCGCTTTCGCCAAATTTGTAGACGATGGTTTCATCCAGACCGAGATCGTCGACAATGGCGAAACGATTGTCGGGAGACATATCGACCGAGTGAGCATGCGGTCCTTCTTGCCGCTGCGGGTTCGTCCCATGTCCCGTGTGCTGCACAAAGGTAGACGCTTCGCCTAAACTGCCGTCCGCACGGATCGGAAAGACCGCGATGCTGCCGCTCGTGTAGTTGGCCACCAGAACATATTTTCCCGTCTTATCGACTGTGATATAGCACGGATCGGTGCCGTGCGACGCGACTTCATTCAGCAACGTCAGCTTGCCGGTCGCGTGGTCGATTGCAAATGCGCTGACGCCTCCACTCTTGTCGCCGTGATAGTCGCCGACTTCATTGACTGCATACAGAAATCGCTGATTCGGGTGCACTGCCAGAAAGGATGGATTCACGGCCTTCGCAGCCAGACCAATCGGCGTGAGCTTTTGCGTGCCGGAGTCAAACCGATAAACGTAGATGCCCTGGCTGTCGCCGCCTTGGTTTGTGTAAGTGCCGATGTAAGCGAAGTATTCCGAACGCGGCTTGCCAGACGCCGCGTGGCTGAGATTTGCAATCGACAGAAGAAAAAGTAAGAGTGAAAGAGGGCGATGGAACGCGGAGTTGGTCATTTTTGTCGGAATTATAACGAGGTTCCCGGAAGTAGTTTTCAAACTTAAAGTCCCAGTAAAACCTGTCGCGCTTCAGCGCGTCAATGTGATCGGCACTGGTTGGTCATACGGCTGAACGACCACGCTCACCGACTTCCGCTGATTGAATGCGTCGAGCGTCACGGGAAAGCTCACCATGATCGTGCGCCTGATCTCTTCGCCCGGTTGCAGCTTGTCTTCGGGAGAGAGCGCGGTGAGCGAATTTTCTTTGAGCGCGGGAAAAGCCTGGTAATAACGCTCGAAGTC
>JASICF010000471.1 GCA_030044775.1 Candidatus Sulfotelmatobacter sp.
AGTCAATACGCCGTTCTCATGGCCGATCTCGACGACTTCAAGCGGCTCAACGACTCTCTGGGATCGGCTGCGGCCGACCGCGTGCTGATTCAAATCGGCGAACGGCTGGCCTCCTGTTTGCGAGACGAAGATACGATTTCCCGACCGAACGACGATTCTGCGTTCACGAGCGCCGTCCTTTCCAGAATGGGAGGAGACGAATTCACCGTCTTGCTCGAAGGAGTGCGCGATCCGAGCGACGCGATGCGCGCAGGATCCCGCATCCTGTCTGCGGTAAGTGAACCAATATTCTTCGAAAAACAGGAGGTTCGCTGTTCGATCAGCGTCGGAATCGCATTGAGCACCATTGCTCACGAACGTGCCGAAGACCTGCTTCAGGAGGCAGATACAGCAATGCGGCGCGCAAGGGCGCTCGGAGGAGGACGTTGCGAGGTGTTCAACGACGTTATGCACTCGCAAGCGGTGAATCAGCTGCGGTTGGAAGCGGACTTGCGACACGCGCTGGTAAAAAGCCAGTTTCGCGTGCATTACCAGCCCATTGTGGAAATCCAAACCGGGCAGATCACCGGCTTCGAAGCGTTACTGCGCTGGCAACACCCCGAACAGGGCTTGATCTCGCCCCACAAATTCATCACGACCGCGGAAAACGCCGGTTTGTTGTCTTCCGCAGGTCAATGGCTGATTCTCGAAGCTTGCCGCCAGCTGCGCTCGTGGATCGAAGAGAATCCGGCGGCATCCCGCGTCGGCATCACCGCCAATATTTCTGCCAAACAATTAAGCGACACTCGGTTCATCTCCGAGCTGCGAAGCGCCTTGCGCGACACGGGAATTGAATCGTCCCAACTCCAATTGGAGATGACGGAGCCGGTGGCCGCAGCCGATCCGAAAATGACAAACATCATTCTCTCCAACCTGAAGCAGCTCGACGTAGGCGTAATTCTCGATGATTTTGGGACCGGGAATTCCTCCCTGATCGCACTGCGGCAACTTCCAGTGGAAGCGGTGAAAATCGACCGGTCCTTGATCACAGCCATGCTGCTCGATCGTGGCGCGCTGGAGATTATTGAGCTGATCTTGATGTTGGCCCAGAAACTAAAATTGCGGGTAATCGCCGAGGGTATCGAATCGGCCAGACAACTCGATCATCTGCAGGCGCTCGGGTGTTCGCTGGGCCAGGGTTATCTGTTCTCGCCGCCGGTAGAAGCCAAAGTTGCGCAGCAACTACTGAGCCGGCGTAATCCTGCGCCGTATGTCAATGTAGCGAGAGCCGCACGTTGACCGTCCCGCAGAGATTGCTTTTTCCACTTCCGTGCAGTTTTTGGTTTCCGATCGCCTGAGTAATGTCTATACTCTTCGCCAGCGTTCACCTCGCGCCGCGATCGATGTCTCCTTCAAAGCCGCAGCACATCCGCTTCACTGCCCGGGCGATTGCCGGGGTCGAGATCGGTGCCCTGCTGTTTGTAATCGGCTTGGCCGCTCTTTATCTCAATCCGTTTTGGCATTTTGATCCAGGCGGATATCTCGATTGGCGCGTTCACTGGTGGAACGCTCTTGGTGAAATCCTGGTTGGTGCGGGATTGCTGGTGGAAGTGCTATCCCTCGTTTTTCTGGCCGCTGTGCTGGTTTCCCGCCTAGCTCACCAGAAGCCCTGGCCGTATGCAATCGCCGCGGTTGTAGTGGTTGGCGTGGTTGCATGGTTCGGCGCGGAGGGCCTTCTCGCCAATGTCAATGCTCATTTTGAGTGGAATGCGGCGGATGGATTCACTACCTTTCTCCTCCAGCCGTCCGACAACCCTAGCGGAACCTCGGCCGATCCAGAAAATGCACTGTGGAAGTCGATCGTTGAAATTCAAATCCAGCCGCTGCTGCGAGGTTACTTCCGGCTCAATGATTGGCAGAAGATGAATGGGGACGTCGGCATCAAAGTGACGCGTGTCCTGCCCGTCGCGTGGCCGATCGCTCTGGGCAGTGGAAGCGACACCTTCGAAGATCCGGATGAGACTGCCCTGATGCACGCGGCGGAGAAAGAAGATTTGAATACTTTGCGGCAGTTGCTCCCTACCTCCACGAAAGCCGACGTCAATGCACTCGATCAGGACGGGCAAACCGCTCTGATCTTCGCCTGCAAAAATCCAAGAGCGAATCCAGATGTGGTGAAAGCCCTGCTCGCCGCAGGCGCGGATGTTAATCTGCGCGCCCGCAACGGTTATGCCCCGCTCACCTGGGCTCTAGCCAGAAATAACGCAGAAATAGTTCGCATCCTGCGCCAGGCTGGAGCCAAACGCTAAGCGGATTTTCACGTCCCGCTTCCGCCGTCGTCGCCAGAATTCCTATCCGTCAATCTTGGCATCGCGCAACTGTCTTACAGCGGTCTCCGAGTTCACCGGCGAATAATAAACTTCTTTGAAAGTGTACGAGCGCGCCTTGGTCGCCAGTACCGGCATGATCTCAATATGCCAGTGATAATCCTCGTCGATCGTCTTCCAGAAGCCCAGAGTTTTCGAAGGATGCAGGCTGTTCGGCGATGTGTGCAACACCAGGTGAAAGCTTTCCGTGAGCGCCCGAATCCGCTGCAGAGTGCGCCGCAGCAAAGCTGCGAGATTCACTCGAAGCCCCGGCTTCGATAAGCCGGTGCGTTCGAATGAGGCTTCGTGGTTGCGCGGCAAAATCCAGGTTTCGTAGGGAACTCGCGGCGCGTACGGTCCGATGGCCACGTAATCGCCACGCGCCTCAATCACCCGCGAGGCCTGCCGTTCCTCCTGGTTCAGGATGTCGCAAAACACACAGCGCTCTTTGCTCATGAAGTACTCGCGTCCCGCTCGCAGCTCGTACAGCACGCGCCGCGGGACAAACATGGTGGCCGTAAGCTGCGTGGTGGGATGACTGAATTCCTGCCCGGAGCCGGGACCGAAATCCTTGAACAGGCTTACGTACTTGATCCGCGAATCACGCTTGAGATCGAGAATGCGCTCGGCGGCAAGCCGCAGGAAATGCCCGATTTCGTCGTCGCTGGCGCGCCAGAGATGCCGATCGTGCACGGGATTTTCTACCAGAACCTCGTGCGCCCCCAGGGAGTTCATGCGGTCGTAAATGCCATCGCCGCGGCGGTCGGGCTCGCCTTCGATGTGGTAGAGCGGCTTGGGATGAACCATCGCGCGGGCGGACCAGCCTGATGAGTTCGGCACGGACGCGATTACCTGCGTGCCGTTGGGCGAGTCCGGACAGAAACGGCACGCGGTTTCTGGAGCCGGAGCGGCTTCCGCCGGCTCATCTCCAGTCATGACCCACGAGCGGGTGATGGGATCTTTACGGAGTTCCATGCGTAAGGAGAACATTCCGACGAATTTACGTCAACTCCACCTCGCCAGATTGTGCGCAGAGAGCTTCCTTCGGCCCTCCTCCCTTTTGTTGCAAAAACAGTGCTAAAGGCTTTGTTATAATCCGCGCCAAGCCCTCCAGCCGAGCGAACTGATGACCGAGCCTTCCACCCCGCTCATGCGGCAATATTCCGCCGTCAAGAAGGAACATCCGACGGCCCTGCTCTTCTTTCGCCTCGGCGATTTCTATGAACTATTCTTTGATGACGCCGTCGTCGCCTCGAAAGAGCTGCAAATCACGCTGACCTCCCGCAACAAGGAAAAAGGTATCGCCGTGCCCATGTGCGGCGTTCCTCACCACGCCGCCGAAGGTTACATTGCCAAGCTCATCCGTAAGGGCTTCAAGGTTGCTATCTGCGAACAGGTGGAAGACCCGCGCTTCGCGAAAAAACTGGTGCGCCGCGAAGTAACTCGCGTGGTCACGCCGGGCACGGCCGCGGATTCCTCACTGGGGTCTGAGGAAAATAATTTCCTCGCCGCCGTCGGCGAAGTGGGAGACCGCGTTGGCTTTGCCGCGCTCGATCTCTCGACCGGCGAGTTTCGCGCTACCGAGTTTTCCGGAGAAAACGCCGCTCGCCGCGTGCAGGAAGAGCTTGAACAACTTCGCCCCAAAGAGCTTCTGTACGCTTCCTCAGCTCCCTTGTTCGAGTCGCAAGCCACTTCCCGCGCGCCTCAGCCTCGCAAACCCGGAGGAACCTGCGCCGAGACTCCACTCGACGACTGGATTTTCGCCCCCGACCATGCCATTCCGCTCCTCGAAAATCACTTCGGAGTGCTTTCGCTCGAAGGCTTCGGATTAGCGGGACGCGCCGCTGCCGCTGCCGCGGCGGGAGCGATTCTCTATTATGTCCAATCCACGCAGCGCGGCACCCTCGATCACGTCGATCGCATCGGCTGGTACGAACGGCAGAACTGCCTCGTCCTCGACACCGTGACCGTTCGCAATCTCGAACTGATCGAGCCGCTGTTTGCGGGAGCAGACACGGGCGTCACGTTGTTTCGTTCGATCGATGCCGCGGTCACTCCTATGGGCAAACGCTTGCTCCGCTCCTGGCTGCTTCGCCCTTCGCTTGATCGGGAGGACATCAACTCGCGCCTCGATGCCGTCGAAGCCGGTGTAAAAGATACAATTGCGCGCGAAGAACTGCGCCGCGCCCTCGATGGTGTTCTCGATCTCGAGCGGCTGCTCAGCCGCGTAACCCTGGAAACCGCGAACCCGCGTGACGTGCTTGCGCTCGCCGCATCGCTGGCGAAAATTCCCGCCGTTAAAGCAGCTTCCGGCCGATTCACTTCCGCGCGCTTGCAGTCACTGCATCATTCGCTCGACGAGCTCGCCGATCTGCGCGAGCTGATCCAAAGAACCATTATCCCTGAACCACCGCTGAGTTTTGCAGATGGAGGCGTGATCGCGGCCGGGGTCGATCGCGATCTCGATGAATTGCGCGAACTCTCGCGAAACAGCAAGCAGGTTCTGGCGCAGATCGAGCAGCGCGAGCGCGGCCGCACCGGAATTACTTCCCTCAAGGTCAAGTTCAATTCTATTTTTGGTTATTACATCGAGATCTCGAAACCGAATCTCCACCTCGTCCCGCAGGATTATGATCGCAAGCAGACGCTGGTTGGCGCCGAACGCTTCACCACTCCCGAACTGAAAGACTACGAAGCCAAAATTCTCGATGCGCAGGAAAAGATTGTCGAAATCGAACGCCGGTTGTTTACCGATCTGAGAAAATCCACCGCCGCCGAGGCGAAGCGCATCCGGCAAACCGCGCTGGCGCTGGCCGAAGTCGATGTGCTTGCATCGCTGGCGCATATCGCCGTGTTGCGAAATTATTGCCGACCGCAGTTTGTCGACTCAGCAGATTCCGCTGGAGGCGAACTCGAAATTATCCAGGGAAGGCATCCCGTTATCGAGCAGCAAGAGTTGGCCGGGGCCAGCGAACGGTTTGTCCCCAACGATCTATATCTGGATTCGGCGACGCACAATATTCTCTTGCTGACCGGGCCAAATATGGGAGGCAAATCGACCTACCTGCGGCAGACTGCGCTGATCGTGATTCTTGCGCAGATGGGTTCGTTCGTTCCGGCGAATTCTGCGCGGCTGAGCGTGGTTGATCGTGTTTTCACCCGCATCGGCGCCAGCGATAATCTGGCGCGTGGGCGCTCGACCTTCATGGTCGAAATGACGGAAACTGCCGCCATTTTGCACACGGCGACGGCGCGGTCGCTGATCCTGCTGGATGAAATCGGTCGCGGCACCGCGACCTACGACGGCCTGGCAATCGCCTGGGCTGCAATCGAGTATCTGCACGCCCGCGTGCGCGCGAAAACTCTTTTTGCCACTCATTATTTTGAGCTGACGGAACTCGCCGAGCAGCTTACTGGAGTAAAAAACTATCACGTATCGGTGAAGGAAACTGGCGGAGGCATTGTTTTTCTGCGAAAAGTCGAGCCGGGTGCGGCCGACCGCAGTTACGGAATTGAGGTTGCCAAACTGGCTGGCCTGCCGGTTGAAGTAATCACGCGCGCGCGCGAGGTGCTAGCTGAGCATGAGTTGGCCGAGCGGAGATTAACGGATCATCTCTCTCCGGGAACTGAACCTCCGCCCGCTCAGCTGACTATCTTCACGCCGCTCTCGCAGCCGGTTCTGGATAAACTGCGGGAAGTGGATCTGAATCGCCTTACGCCGCTTCAGGCATTGAATCTGCTGGCAGAATTAAAGAAAGAGATCTAACCACAAGCGCTGAAGACCGAACGCCGTCCTTGATGAAAGCTCGCTCAAAATTATCTCCTGTCGCAGAAGTCGGGCAGTTACTGATCGTCGGCTTCGATGGCACGAA
>JASICF010000472.1 GCA_030044775.1 Candidatus Sulfotelmatobacter sp.
TCCGCCAGCGGAGCCGGGAGCAAGCTCCCCGCCTCGCATCCCCGTCCCTCGTGCACATGCTCGGGCGGAGGAAATACAATCGCTCCCTGGTCCCGTAGATCAACAACTATCCCCGACTCTTGCAGCTCCTGCGCGAATTCGGGATATATCCGCGCGCTGGCGGTCGCCAGCTCCTGCAATGCGGCAGGCGTTTCCGCGCCGCAATCGACCAGCATGCCCCCGGCGGCGTGCGAAGCCTCGCGGCCCGGTTCGCCGCGCTCGACCACGAGCACCGTTGCACCCCGCTTGCGAAGCTCAATCGCGAGCGAAAGTCCGATGATTCCGCCGCCGATTACGATTACATCCCAAGTCTTCACATTCGCATTGTAAAAGATCGCAAACGCAGGCCTGATTGACAGGTTTTGCCCTATGCTAAAGAATTAGCATCGTAGAGAGTTGGGATGAACTGGAGGAACAATGTCCGACGAAGGGGAAAATGTAGTTGTTGAACAGCAGTCAACCGCTGGGAAATGGATGCTGCTGATTCTCGCGATCCTTTTTGTTGCGGGAACGGTTTATGGATTTGTGACGACAGAACAGCACGTAGAAAAGCTGACCACGGACTTGGGTTCCAGCCAGGCGCAGGTCGCGGAGTTGCAAAAGCGCATGCGATCGGCGGAGGCCGAAGAAGAGACGCTTGGAGCAAAGCTGGGAATGACCAAGAAGGAGCTTGCGGACCGTGCTGCCCAGCTACAGGCCCAACAGGCTCAGGAAAGAGCCGCGGAGGCACGTCTCGAGGAAGAACAGAAAGCTGCTCAAGCTCGGCTGGGTGAAGTAACCGGTGAGGTTGCGGGGGTGAAAACGGATGTCGGCGGGGTCAGGACTGACGTTGCCTCTACCCGGGCCGATCTCGAATCGACCAAGCAGAAACTGCAAAGCGCCATCGGAGATCTGGGCGTACAAAGCGGATTGATCGCCCATACCCGCGACGATCTCGAAGTTCTCAAGCACAAAGGCGACCGCAATTACTACGAATTCACTTTGATCAAAGGTGCGAAGCCCCAGCCAGTCGCGACCGTCAGCCTGCAGCTCCGGAGAACCGACTCCAAGCACGGCAAGTACACGATGAACGTAACCTCCGATGACCGGACCATCGAAAAGAAAGATCGCAATGTCGCCGAACCCATCCAGTTCTATTCTGGCCGCGATCACATGCTGTTTGAGCTGGTGGTGTGGACCGTCGATAAAAAGAAGGCAACGGGATATTTGAGCACTCCGAAAGCCGCGCCCGTTCCGGTGACCGCCAATTGAACGAAGCGGTTTTTCTGCGGGCGTGCGGCGGGAAATTGCGTGGGACCAATGGAACGTTTCTAGTTTCCGGCGCTGTTACCCGTCTCTTGTTGGTAACCCTTGCAAACCAGAACGGGTAGCCTCGGATATTTCGCAAAATCGGAATTGGTGAATGAAAGTTGACACTGCACAAAGCTTGAGCCCCTGTCGGACTCGATGTATCTGGCATGCACACAGTCGGCGCACAGACCGGCGTTCAAAACGCCAAAGTTCTTTTTGGAAGTTGTCATTCGATGGTCGCGAACATGCGAACTAGAATCCCTGCCGCACAAGCTCCTCCACTGTGAGTGAACTCTCAGCAGATTCGCCCTTCATCATTTTCTCAACATATTTTGCGACCAGATCAGCTTCCAGATTCACGGGATCTCCCAGGTGCAGCGAATTGAGGTTCGTCATTTCAACTGTGTGAGGAATGATAGCGACGGTACAGTTCTTTCCTTCGAGATCCGCAACGGTCAGGCTGATGCCTTCAATCGAAATCGATCCCTTGTAAACCGTATATCGTTCGACTTCTGGGGGCAGTTCGATTCGCAGCCAGAAGTTTTCCGAATCGGCGATACGCTCGAGCGCCACGAATTTGCCAACGCCATCGACGTGGCCCTGCACGATGTGACCGCCAAAGCGGCCGTCCGCCTTCATGGGAAGCTCGAGGTTGACGAGGGCGCCTTCGCGAATCCGGGAAAACGAGGTACGCACCCAGGTTTCGGGCGCCAGATCGGCACAAAACGAGCCCGGTTTGATATCAAGCGCCGTCAGGCAGACGCCGCTGACCGCGACGCTGTCACCGGTCTTTATTTCTGTGGAAGTATTCTTCGCGGTAATTGTGATGCGGCGATTCTCACCTTGCTGTTTAATGCTGGAAATTCGTCCGACTTCTTCAATGATGCCGGTAAACATGGAGTCTCCGATCTGGACAATGGAGTATCTTAAACCTCGCCCACCGGAGTATGCCGGAGCATCAGCAGGGCCTCTTGGTGCACTTTTCACGGTACCAATTCCTAAAACGCACCGAACTGCCGACTATTCTGCGTAGGGATCGCGCAGATAACCCTCGATCGCGACGTCATCTCCAAATCGGTGGAGGCGAGAATGGCGCAGCTTAAGCTTTTCTGGCGGTGTGCAGAGGCTGCCCCCAGCAACCAAAGGAACCGCATTCGTGCCGCCCACAATCTGCGGTGCGTAATAGAAGTAGACCTTATCGACGACACCGGAAGTCAGTGCGTTTCCGTTTACAGCCGCTCCCCCTTCGATCATCAGGCTGGTGATATCGAGCTCTCCCAGGCGGCGCAGGATCTCGTGCATGTCGAGACGGCCATCCGCGGCCAAGGGCACTTGTTCGACTCGAATGCCGCGAGCCTGCAATTCATTTTTCTTTTCTGCATCCGGGGGAGCGCAAAACACGAGCACATCGTTTTCGCGCGTGCCCTCAGAAACGCTCCGCACAAGACGCGATTGTAGCGGCAAGCGCAGATGCGAATCCAGGATCACGCGCAGCAATGGACGCCGCCGCGGCTTGCCGCTGCGGTCGGTGAGCAGAGGATCATCGGCGAGTATC
>JASICF010000059.1 GCA_030044775.1 Candidatus Sulfotelmatobacter sp.
GTGTGCGGGAGCAGAATCAGAGGCAGCTGCGGCGCGCGCCGCACAGTCGCCTGGTACAACGGGTACAGGGAAGCAGGCTGGCTCCTCGGATCATGCCGCCGATAAGGGATCACTTTAGGCATGGCTAACCGGTTTCTCCACCATCCGATGGCGGCAACATCCGATTACTCCATCGGCAAACCGACGCGGTTCTTGCAGAACCTTCGCGCCGCAGCTTAAAAGCTCGCTAGGTAGTCGAGCCATTCGCTCAAAAGGGATACGGTCTCTGGCCCATCTGGATCGTAATCCACTTCGTTTCTGTCAATTCGTCCATCGACCAGTGACCACCCTCGCGCCCGCTACCAGAATCTTTGACACCGCCAAACGGAACCGTGGCCTCGTCGTGAACTGTGGGGCCATTAATGTGAACCATCCCCGCCTCCAGTTCCATGGCGAACTTCATCGCCAACTGGAGGTCGTTAGTGAGGACTGCAGATGAGAGCCCGTAGGCGGTGTCGTTGGCCAGCTTCAGTGCGTGATCGGGATCATCTGCCTTCACGACGGCAGCCACAGGGCCAAACAATTCGTCACGAAATGCCGGCATGCCCGGCTTCACATCCGCGATTACTGTGGGCTGATAGAAATTCCCTTCGTGCGTTCCTCCGATTAAAACGCGCGCGCCTAAGGCGACCGACTCCTTGATTTTTCCGTCGATCAGGCCACATTGCGAAGTGCGGATCAGGGGTCCGATCACCGTGCGCGGATCACGTGGATCGCCAACCTTCAGCGTCTTCGCCTTCGCAACGAAGCGCTCCAGAAATGCACCATAGATCGGTGCCTCGACAATGATGCGTGAACCCGCCATGCAAATCTGTCCCTGGTGAATGAAGATTCCGAAGCACGCGGTCGAAACTGCGTAATCGAGATCGGCATCCTTCATAACGATGAGAGGGCTTTTTCCGCCAAGTTCGAGGATTACCTTCTTCCCATGTTTGGCGCACTCCAAAGCGATCATCTTGCCGACCGCGGTCGATCCGGTGAATGAGATCAGGCGCACACGCTGGTCAGTGAACAGCACCGGGCCATGAGTGGGCCCGTCTCCCGGAACGACGTTGAGCACGCCCGCCGGAAGGCCTGCTTTCTGGAATACCTCCGCAATCTTCAGTCCAAGGAGGGACGTTTCTTCGGAGGGTTTCAGGATAAACGTATTGCCAGCCGCCAGCGCGAGGCAGACCTTCTTGGTACCCAGCACTAATGGGAAGTTAAACGGCGCGATTCCGGCAACAACGCCAAGTGGTCGACGGAGAGCGATCGAGATCATGCCCGGAACGTCAGCCGGCATTACGCTCCCTTGGATTCTTCGCGCCTCGCCGGACACTGCCCGCAGCATATTGACCGTGAACGAAACCTCGAATTGGGCTTTACCGAAGGTCGACCCAGCTTCATCGATCAAAAGATCGACCACCTCCTGGCGCGAACTTTCGAGTGCATTCGCCGCACGTTGCAGGATCAGTTCGCGCTCAGCCGCTAGAGTATGCCCCCAGGAATCCTTCGCGGCGTAAGCCGCGTCGATCGCTTTTCGCATATGATCCGGTCGCGCCATCAGCACTTTTGCAAATGGTCTCAGGGTGGCAGGATTGATCACGTCCGAGAAATACGAAGGCGGCTCTTCGATCGGTGTGCCATTGATGTAAGGAGTCGTATACATACGCTCTTCTCCTTTCACGACTGGAGAAAGTCGGTTGATGTCTCAGTCGATCCGCGCGCCTTCCGCACGCCAGCCTGCCGGCACCGGAGGCTCGAATATCGGCGATTATTGTAGGCGATGAACACGGAAGCGTCTGATACCGCTTAAGTATAAGAGTCAAACGAAAAAGGTCCAACGATCCGACCATCGCCCCACGTACAATCCCTCAGCGCGAAACTCGCATGAAACAATTGCCTGGCGGCTGTTTACAACAGCGTCCCCAAGAAGCTGAATGGAACCGTATTGCGGCCAGCAGGGAGTTCCAGCATCTGCTTGCAGTCAAGAAGACATTCATTGTTCCTGCGTTCCTGTTTTTTCTCACGTACTACTTGTTGCTTCCCATTCTGATTGGCTACGCCCCCCGGCTCATGTCCAAAAAGGTTATCGGATCCGTAACCTTGGCCTATCTGTTCGCGCTGTCGCAATTTGTCGTCGGATGGATTGTCGCGTGGCTGTATCTGAGGGCTTCTTCCCGCTTCGACAAACTGGCCGAGGAAATTCTTCACCACGCTCTGGGCGACGTTGACGACAAGGAGGGCGCTCAGTAGATGCCGTTCTCCCTGCTCGTATTTCTTCTCTTTGTCGCTGCCACGTTGGGGATCACCCTTTGGGCCGCGAAACGGTCGAATGTCGCCAGCGCATATTTCGCCGCCGGACGGCAGATCACCGCATGGCAGAACGGATTCGCGGTCGCCGGCGACTTCATGAGCGGCGCATCCTTTCTCGGGATCGTTGGACTCATTTCGCTCCAGGGTTTCGACGGGTTTTTATTTTCGGTTGGCGGCTTCATTGCCTACGTGACGATCTTGCTGCTCATTGCCGAACCGTTGCGCAACACGGGCAAGTTCACCATGGCGGATGTTCTCGCGTATCGACTGCGTCCTCGCCCTGTGCGGGCTCTGGCAGCGCTTAGTACGCTGACCATTGCTACGTTTTACATGATTGCGCAAATGATTAGTGCCGGCGCTTTGGTCAACTTGTTGTTGGCGGGTTCAGGCATCACTTACAACATGGCGGTCGTCGCCGTCGGAGTTCTGATGATGGTGTATGTCGTGTGTGGCGGCATGCTTGCGACCACGTGGGTTCAGATTGTGAAGGCATTCCTGCTTCTGAGTTGCACGGTGGTCATTGTTGTTCTGGTGCTCGCGCACTTTGATTTTCGCCTGGGCAATTTTTTTGCGTCGGCAAGCCAGGTGAAATACCACCAAGCCGGAGAAATCGTGGTCACCGATTTCTTGCAGCCCGGCTTGCGCTACGCGCCACCCAACGGTCCAATTGATTTGATTTCCTTGGGACTAGCTCTGCTCTTCGGCTGCTCGGGTCTTCCTCATATTCTTATGCGGTTTTATACCGTTCCCGATGCTCGAACTGCGCGCGAGAGTGTGGTGTGGGCGATGGTGCTGATTGGAAGTTTTTTCATCATGACTTCCATCCTCGGACTGGGAGCGGCCGTTATTGTGGGACCAGACTACATCCTGAGCCACGGCGGTACAAACATGGGAGGGCCGCTGCTGGCACGTGCTCTGGGAGGCGATGCTCTGCTGGGAGTCGTTTCCGCAGTTGCGTTTGCAACCATTCTCGCGGTGGTGGCAGGGTTGACGATCAGTGCATCGACTTCGTTCGCTCACGACTTCTGGATCAACGTGATTCACCGCGGCGTCGAGCGCCGGTCGAATGAAACCGTCCTTGTGGCACGTATTGCTGCGCTCGGAGTGGGCGGCGCTTCCATTCTGCTGGCGATTGCGTTAGGGCCTTCGTCCAACTCAGGAGTGCTGGCTACGCTGGCCATGGCGGTCGCCGCCTCGGCTCATTTTCCTGTAATTTTGCTTTCGATCTTTTGGCGGCGATTCAACACCGCTGGCGCGGTCGCGGGTCTGTCTGCGGGCCTGATCGGATCCATCGGACTGATCCTGATCAGTCCAACGTTCATGGGCATTGATCCGCCGGTCGCAACCTCGGTACGGCACCTGTTTCAAACCACGCCGTGGTTTCCCCTGGAGAATCCCGGAATTGTCAGCGTCCCGCTTGGTTTTCTCGCGGCAATTGCGGCGAGCCTTCTGACACGCGAGGGGACATCTGATTCGAAATTCAACGAACTCAGGGTTCGAGCGAATACTGGCCTCGGTGCGGAGCAGGCCGTCGCTCACTGAACGAGCCTGGCGCGGCCGGGATAGGTGCTGCGCACGATATGAGCGGTCGCTGTGTTATGCGATTTCTCGGATGGGCGGGCGCCCAAACACGCGACGGGTTGAGTTCAAGAAGGAAAGTACTGCGGGCGAATCCTCGTCCCTCCGCCATGCCATATACACTTCGATCCGCGCTTCCGCTTCATTCAGTTTCACCGATGCCAGGCTGATTCCATCCACAGATCGCGTAACGAGGGCGCCCACGCCGATGTAGATGGCCCGACCCGAGGCCACCATGATGGCGCCGGCTTCCTCGTGAGCTTCGACATGTGTCACGGCAAAGTGAGGAGTAAGGCCCTGCCGGCTGTACAGCCCGAGAATTTTGTCATAAAGCCCGCTGGAGAAGCTGCGATCGAAGATGATCAAAGGCTCATCGGCAATTTCTTTCAGGCGAACAGATTTTCGCCGCGCCAAAGGATGCTTCTGGGGAAGAACCACGGTAAATTCTTCCTCGAAGAGAAGTTCACAACTCAGATTGACCTGATCGACCGGGGGCCGCAGAAAGCCCACATCAGCCTCACGCTTGTGAAGCAGGGCGCTTTGCGAGGAGGAAAATATATCTTTGCATTCGATATTCACCGCCGGATAGTGCCTGCAATAATCCCCGACCACCCGGCTCACGGCTCCTCCCAGCCCGGAGGCAATCCCAACGCGAACGAATCCCGATTCTCCCTTTTGCGCGTGGCGGGCCGCTTCGGTCGCGTGCCCGGCTTGCACCACAAGCTTTCTGGCTTCATCCAGGAAAACTCGTCCTGCCTTGGTGAGGACCACTCGCCGCTTGTTGCGCACGAAGAGTGCAACCCCGAGGTCCTCTTCCAGTTGGCGAATCTGGCGGCTGAGCGGCGGCTGCGCGATGTGCAACTCCTGCGCGGCCTTGCTGAAGTTCAGGTATTCGGCCACCGCGAGAAAATAGCGAATGTGTCGTAATTCCACGGCGGCGTATTCTATACCTGTTGGGTATTGCTGTTAAGAGGTTTTTGAAACCGGCAGCGGCCCCAAGTGCCAGTCCCAGCCCCCATCAGTGATCGTCCGTTTCCTGGGCCTGCAGTTCGCGCAGCTTGAATCGCTGCAATTTGCCGGTCGAGGTCTTTGGAAGTTCGGGCAAGAACCGTATCCATCGCGGGCGCTTATAAGCTCCAAGTCTTCCGGTCACCCAGTCTTGCAAACCCCGGACCAACGCTTCGTCCGGTACCCGGTCGGGCTTGAGCACAACATACGCCACTGGTTTCATGAGTTTGTTCTTGTCTTCGCGTGCAATGACCGCCGCTTCCTGAACGGCAGGATGGGCAATCAAAGCACCCTCGACCTCGGCGGGACTGAGCCAGCGTCCATTGACTTTAAACAGGTCGTCGGCACGGCCGGCATACCAAAAATAACCATCTTCGTCCTGGTAGTACTGGTCTCCTGTTCGGAACCAGGGACCCTGGAAAGTTTCTTTCGTTTTCTCGTGCCGATTCCAGTATCCAGCGCACGTGGAGTCGCTTTTGATGAGAAGGGCTCCGATCTCTCCGCGAGCAACGTCACGGCCAGCTTCATCGACAAGCCTGGCTTCGTACCCCGGAATAATCTTGCCGCTCGATCCCGGCCTAACTTCCCCCGGACGATTGGAAATCACCATCTGCAAGGTTTCCGTCGAACCGAGAGCATCGAGAATCTCGATGCCAAATCGTTCTTTAAATCGCTCGAATAACGCTGCCGGTAAAGATTCGCCTGCGGAGATCGCATGCCGCACGCTCGACAGATCGAAATCGGGTCCAGTTTCGCGGCGATGTGCCAGCAATGCCGCATAGTTGGAAGGCACCGAGAAAAACAACGTAGGGCGATAGCGTTCGATGTTTGCATAAATGCCAGCGGCGTCAGGGCGGTCGGGAGACAGAATCGTCGTTGCGCCGCACGAAAGCGGAAAATACCCCGCATTACCCAGTCCGTAAGCGAAAAATAATCGCGCGACGCTGTAGCAGCGGTCGCGAGCGGTTATGCTCAAAATCCCTTTTGCGTACAGCTCCGAGCACACCACCATGTCGTGATGCAGGTGAATGCATGCCTTCGCAGTTCCCGTACTTCCTGAAGAATAGAGCCACAAAGCGGCATCGTCCTTGCTGGTGCGGGCTGGCTGCAATTCCGGCGACGAGGACTTCATCAGATTGTCGAAACTCAGGTGTTCCCGATCTTCTCCAACTACGGCGATCTTCTCAAGATAGAGCGACCTGTTTTCGATAACACTCGCGGGAGGCAAGAGCGTCGCATGCACGATGAGTACTCGCGCGCGCGTGTCGTTCAGGAAATATCCATAATCCGCCGGTTGGAGGTAGGTGTTGAGCGGAACCGCAATCGCTCCAATCTTGATTGCGGCAAAGAAGCAATACAGAAACTCGGGACTGTCCGGAAGCAGAATCGCGACACGTTCCTCCATCCGAACGCCCAACTCCCGAAGTATGTTCCCGGCGCGATTTACTCTTTCCAACAACTCGCGATAGGTAACCCGCTCGTTCTGGCACTCGATGGCAATGTTGTTGCCATTGCCTTCTTGGACGTGCCTGTCCACGAAGTAAGAAGCGACGTTAAACATGTCGGGAATCATGCTCAACCGTCCGGTACCCCCCATTTTGACCTGAAGAAACTCAAGCGGTGATGAAACGGCGCGGAGTATAGCATGACGAGTACTCCTCGCCATCTCAAAATTACTCTTCTCTCTGATCGCAACTACGCTGTGAACCAATAATTACTTGGAGAAGACCCGAAGCGATTTCCCGGTACTGAACCGAAACCGAAGCTCAAGGGTCGACCTGTGTTTTACTTCGCGACTTCAAGTGGCGGGGCTCCGCTTAGCTGGTTCACTCGCGAGCTTTAAAGTTTCATACCTACGCGGTATGACAATCTGACCAAACATGTATTGGACAGTTTTTGGCTTTCAAAGGATGCTCTCCGCCACGAGGCATGCGTCGCTATCAGGACATTTCTGCGCATCGCGATAACCGGACGCTGCCGCAATTGGGGACTTCGAGGAAACAAAATTCGAACCTTCTCAGAGTAGCATTCTCCGGCTGCTTGTTCGTAGGGTTCGGCAGGCGCAAGGACGCGATGTGCACAATATGAAGTCTGGACGGGAGAAAACCATGAGACTGCGTTCCACGTTGAACCTGTGGTTAGTGGTCGTCACGGTGGTTTGTCTGGTTCCTCATACCTTCGGCCAAGCCGGGCTGAACTTTGCCCAACTGAATGGGACAATTCAGGACGCGACCGGCCACGTCGTGGTAGGCGCCTCGATCAGTGCGCGGAATCGAGGCACAAATCTGAATTATTCGGCGGTGACGAACACGTCGGGCTATTACGTTGTGCCAAATCTTCCCCCCGGACAATATGAAATCTCGGTGCAGGCTCCCGGTTTTGCTAAGTACGTGCAGCCTGCCTTTTCGCTGACCGTCGGCCAAACCGCGACGCTTGATGTAAGCCTGAAAGTCGCGGGCGTGGGTGAAACGATTACCGTAACTACTGAGGCCCCGGCGGTCGAAACCAGCCGCACGGAAATAAGCCAGGTCATTTCCACGCCACAGATTCAATCCCTTCCCGTGAATGGCCGGCAATTTGTTGATTTCGCGCTGTTGACGCCGGGGGTTGCAACCGGCAGAACCAGTATTCAGTCGACTTTTACGGAGCCCGAGGTGACCCGCATCTCCTTTGGCGGAATGCGCGACCTGAGTAACGCGGTAACCGTAGATGGCGCAGATTACATCAACGAAGCCACTGGTTCGCAGCGGGCCACGCCATCGCAAGAGGCGGTCAGTGAATTTCGCGTAGTCAACAACAGCTTCGGCGCCGAATACGGTCGCGCGCTCGGCGGAATCGTCAACGTCGTCACCAAGTCCGGAACCAACAGTCTGCATGGTTCAATGTACGGTTATTTCAGCAACAAGGCCGCCAATTCGCGCTCTCTGCTGCAGACCGCGCAATACGATCAATATCGCCGGGGCCAATACGGAGCCACGCTGGGCGGACCGATTCAGAAAGATAGGACGTTCTTTTTTGCCAATTACGAAGGCCAGCGCCTGGGCGAATCTCCTACTTATCCGGCCACGCTGATCGGAAACATAAGCACGTTCGACGCTGCCAAAGTCGCTTTAGGACTTCCGCCTGAGAACCTCGGTGCTCTGAAGACGCTCGATAACGACAACGGATTCGCGCGACTCGACCAGCAATTCAACACCAATAACCGGCTCACGATTCACTACGGAGTTATTGACGCGCGGGACTTGAACGTTCTGGTCGGAGATACGCTTGATGGCGGGGGAATCGGCGCGCCGAGCGACGGACACAACACCTTCCTGCGTGATCAGTCTCTCGTCGGTACGTTCAATTCCGTACTGAAACCGGAACTTGTCAACACGTTCCTCGCCCAGTATGCACGGCGCCACTATAACTTTCCTGCCGTCACCGGCCAGCCCAATCTTGATTTACCCAACGAGCTCTCCTTCGGCCACAACTTCGGGACCTTCGACGCCACCGATGAAAACCGGCAACAGGTTTCTGACGGTCTGGCGTGGATCAAAGGCAAGCACTACTGGAAGTTCGGCGTTGACGTCAACTTTATACAAGACTTCGTCATCTGGCCCGGCTTCACACCGATGCGCATTATCCTGCCCGGTTTGAATTGCCTGGTTGACTTTGCCAACTATGTCAATCCCGCCGCTAAAATTCCATCTGTGCCGTCCACTGGCCCCTGTCCCACCGCCGCTCCGCCGTTTTTCCCACCGACTCCTGGCCCCAATCCTTACGATGCGCTGAATGGAGTGCCCATTGTCTTCTGGGGCGCTCCGGTTGGCTCCGGAGCAATTACACCTGGAAGTCTGCCGCCGGCAATTCCGACTACCTGGCAAAATGCGTACCTCGATCCCCAGGATTTTTACGTTAACCTGCAACACAACTACTTCGGTTGGTATGTCCAGGACCAATGGCGCATGAATCCAAAGCTGACGCTGAATTACGGCCTGCGTTGGGACGTCGAGACAGGTCTCTCGCAGATCGTTAATCGCGACTATCGGGGTTTTCAGCCGCGCGTGGGCTTCGCATATTCACCCGGAAAGCACACGGTGATTCGCACCGGCTACGGAATTTTCGACGATCACTACAACATGACGTTCTTCTTCGTTACTTACCCGCAACGCGAGGTGGTCATTCCCAACGCACCGCAGCCGTGGGTCAGGCAAGGAAACGCAACCGCCACGTGGGTTTTGAATCAGCTTAGCTTCGATGCGCCCAATCCCGGCAATGGCGGGGCGCCTCTGCCGTATCCGGGATTAACCTCGTACGCTCCCGCTTGTTTGGGAGCCTCGAGTGCCCCGGGCGTCGGCAGTGCGGTTCCAACCCCCGCCTGTGCTGCGAAGACGTTAGTGACCACCGGCCAAACTCCGCCCAATTTCAGCACCGGACCAGGGCCAGGGCAGGATGCCAGCCTCCCGGCCGGCACGTTCGTCACCAATAGTGGAGGCGGAATCGACCGCGATATGCGAATGGCTTATTCGGAGCAGGCCAGTTTGCAGATCGATCAGGAACTCGGCAAGGGTTTCGTCCTGAGCGCAGGCTATCTGTTTTTGCGGGCGCACAAACAGATCAGGCCGGAAAATCTGAATGTTTGCCCATCGGCAGGAGCGGTGAATAGCGCGACCTTTTGTCCTCCAGCTTCGGACGTCCCCGGCCCGCCAATTACTCCAACGGGGCCGTTCCCCAATAACGTGATGCCTGATGGAAAGGCCGCATTCAGCGGAGTGCTCTACAACAACGCCGGCCTGATGTACTACCTGGATGGAAGCGGAAACGCCGAGTACGACGCCGGCACGATTTCGCTGAGAGACAGGTTGAGCGATAACTTCCGCTTCAATATGAACTACACCTACTCCCACACGCGCGACGACGGCACCTTCACCACCTTCGTCAGCACGCCCCAGGATTTGTATGACCGGGCTCTGGAACGCGCTGACTCGGTGCAGGACGTCCGCCACCGATTCGTCGCCGATTTTACCGCCGACGCCCCAAAGAGCAGTTTCTTGCGCGATTTCGAGTTCAGCACGATTGCCGAGCTCCAATCGCCGCGGCCCTTCACCATGTTTGTCGGCAACGATGAGAACGGCGATACCAATCCAGTCACCGATCGCGTGGGTTGGTCTCCGCGAAACGCCTACCGCGGCGATCACTATTATGATTTCGACCTCCGCCTCTCCCGCGCAATAAAGACCGGCGAACACGAAGAGCTGCTGCTGGCCTTCGATGCTTTTGACGTGTTCAATCGCCAGAACATTAACGAAGTAACATCAGTTTACGGAGGAGGAACTCCAGACTTCTGCGGCGGTTCGACTCCCTTTAACGGTCCGATACCAGCTCACTATAATGACGCGGCATCTCTGGCCATCCAGCAAGGCAAGGTGGCATGTGTGCCTTATTCAGGGCCTTATGCGAGTTTCTCGATTGCGCCGGCGCCCAGTCCGTTGTTCGGCACACCCAGAACGATGTTCAACCCGCGCCAGTTGCAAATCTCGGCGAAGTTCACGTTCTAGGGCGCCAGGTGGTGCCCGCATTCAGTTAGCGTGTTGTTCGACGCCCAAGTAGCTGAGAAAATTGCGCAGCAGTTCGCGCTTCAGTGTTTGGTCATCTTTCGGGATCACCGCCTGCCAGCACCTCAAATCGTGGTCGACCAGAATCAGTTCGATCAGCGTGCTGCTCAGAGTCATCAGCCCGAAGGCCACCGCCACCTGCGGGTCGCGGTGTCGGATCTGCTTTCGATGAACGAGAAACAACTCCATCATGTACTCGAAGGTGCGCATCTCCTGTTTGGCGACCTTCTTGTAGAAGGCCGTCTGATCCCGTCCCTGCACGAATTGCCGCACCGCGCGCAATAACCCTGCGCTGGCGCGGTAGCTGATCAGCATACTGGTGATGAGCTGCTCGGCAAATACAGCCAGCGGAATCTGCCGGGCCATCTCCGGCGTCAAAGCCACGCGCACTCTTTCGTCTTGACGCTCCAGGATGCCGAGGATCACGGTCTCCAGCAACGCATCCTTGTCCGGAAAACGGCGGTAGACGGCTCCCGGCGTCAGCCCCGCGTGTCGAGCGATTCGTGGAATCGTGGCACCTTCGACTCCGTGTTGCCCGAGCACTTCTGCCGCGGCTTTCAAGAGCTTTCGCAGGGATTCGCGGCTGCGGGCCTGCTGCGGAGCCAACGAGTTTTTGGCCATGGCCCTCCTTTTATATCAGGTATATCAGGCCGGACAGATTGTGCTTGACAAACTGTTAAATGTAAATGTAAATTATCATTTACATTATGGCGTTGCGGACCAGCAAGCCTTTTCGGGATTGCTTCTCCGCTCCAAGACAGGAGAAATCCATATGGTTTCGGCAAGCATTTCCCTCCCTTCCGTTTCTGCGCCAACGGCCGAGCATCCGCTAAAAAACCCGCATTACCGCCTGTGGCTCACTGGCGGAACGATTTCACTTCTGGGAGACCAGTTCTATTTGGTGGCTTTGCCGTGGCTGGTGCTGCAGAAAACCGGCTCGGCCGTGGCTATGGGCGCGATCATGATGGCTGGCGCAATCCCGCGAGCTATTTTGATGCTCATGGGCGGCGCCGTCAGCGACCGCTTGTCCGCCCGCAAAATCATGATGGCTACCGGTACGGCAAGAACGATCTGTGTCACCGTGATTGGCCTGCTTGTCTGGCTGCGCATTTTGCAGATCTGGGAGCTGTATGCTCTCGCTTTTTCCTTCGGCGTTGCCGATGCATTCGCTGCCCCGGCGCAATCGGCATACATGCCCTCGCTCGTTAAGCGCGAACAGCTCGTAGCCGCGTCTTCCGTCAGTCAAAGCACATCGCAGCTGATCACCATTGTCGGTCCAGTCCCCGCCGGTTTTGTGATTCAAATCCTGGGCCTCGCTTGGGCCTTCTTCCTGGACGCTATCAGTTTTCTGTTCATCATCGGTGCGCTTTGGAGACTGCCCGATCCTCCCAAAACTCCGTCTGCCCGGAAAGCGATGTTTCACTCCATCCGGGAAGGCATCTCTTACGTTGCAAAGGACGTGTCACTCCGCTCCCTGATGTTGCTGGCCACCATTATGAACTTTTGCGTTTCCGGGCCTGTCGCGGTTGGTCTCGCTTATTTCACCAAAACGAGGTTCGGCTCGCCTGCGGCCTATGGCACGCTGATTTCGTCGCTTGCTGCAGGAAGCCTGATGGGGGCGGTGCTCGCTGGGTGCTGGAAGATCCGCAAGCGCGGCATCTTGATTCTTGCGGTTGCGGTGGTGTTGGGCCTCTGCTTGGGCTCGATCGCGCTGGTAGAACGAACTTGGAGCGTCGCCGCAATTCTTGTCGTGATGGGCGCGGCGGCGGGCATGCTCAACGTCCATATCGGCGCTTGGGCCATGCAGCGTATTGATATCGCCATGCGCGGGCGGGTCGCCAGCGTGCTCATGCTTGCCGCCTACGGCGTGGCTCCTATTTCCCTGGGAGTGGCTGGGTTCCTGGTGGCCTGGAACCTGAAGCTCATGTTCCTGTTCGCCGGCGGACTAATGGTGCTGACCGTTGTTGGAGCTTCGCTCCAGAAACAAGTGAGGGAAATTGAGTGAGGAGTTGGAGCTTATCGTTGCGGGAAATTGGAAGTGCCGCCAACTGGCCGCGCCGATTTCGGACGAATCACGGTTCGCTTCTTAGTAGAGTAGAATTTGTGCCAATTCTCCCACAGAGAGAAAACAATGCGCCGGTATCACCACATCGGGATTCCCACTGCCGAATCAAAGCCTGGGGAAACCCACCTGAAGCATCTGAAAGTCTTTGTCGTCAGTCACCAGAAGAGCGAATTCGGCGTGGAGTGGATGCGCTTCGAAGCGGACGCGGCGGTTCCGGATCTTGTCCGGCGCGTGCCCCACGTCGCGTTCGAAGTGACCGATCTCACCTCCGAACTTGCCGGCCGCGAAATTCTGATTCCTCCGAACAGTCCATCCGACGGTGTCCGCGTCGCATTTATCATCGAAAACGGCGCGCCCATCGAACTGCTCGAATTTACCGACCCTGAGCACCCAGCCCGTTTATCGAACCGAACGGACGAATAACCAACGCCGCCCAGGGAATGTCACACAATAATTGCGTCCCGACCCATTTGAAAGCAGCCCCCAATTCTGGTTCAATACCGCGACGGGGGACCGCCATGAAAATATACAACCTCTATGGCTATCTGATTGTTGTTCTATACCTGCTGGCTTGTGTGTATTCCGCCCCGGCCCGCCTCGGACCCTGGGATGGGTTGTTGATCGGCGCCGCCTACTTTATTTTTTGCTGGTTCATGGGGGGCTTGTATCTGGCCGATGTTCTTCATCTTGGAATCGCTCATCGTTCGCTTGACTATAAAGAGTGGTTCATCAAGGCCGTCACCCTCGTGAATAACACTTTCGCCATCTATGTAAATCCCATCACTTGGGTAAACCGCCATCGGCTGCATCACAAGAACTCGGACCATGATGGCGACCCTAACAAAATTTCAAGCGATGGTATTTGGCGGACGTTATATCTTTGCCTTTTGCCATATCAATGCCAGGAGAATCTCGCCGATGATGAGATCTTGAAGTCGCGATCGGTCCAGCTGGTGAGCACTCCGATTTTTGCGGTGGTTGCGCAGACTGCAAATTTCTGGCTCTTATGGAAGCTGTTTGGAAGCCTGAAGTTCGCGCTCGTAATGTGGTTTGGCGTCCGGATTTTTGGCTGGTGGATCAATATGATTCAAAACTATTGGACCCATACTCGAAAATTTGGATACCGTCGGTATGACGACGAACGCGATAACGCGATGAACATCGGCGAGTGGTTGCCGGTGACTGCAACCTTCAGCGCCTGCCTGCAGAATAATCATCATCACTACCAGACGCTATTGCGTCTCAGCCACGACGAATCGGAATACGACTTTGGATTTCGGACTGTGAAATTCATGAAGAGTCTTGGGCTGGTCAAGGCGACGGCAAGGGGCGAGTTGGTTCCTCCGGACGTTCCGTTGGGTGCGTTAGATTTTTAGTCGGCTCTTGGCCTTCCCCATGAACGGCTCTATGGTCTGCCCAATGAACCCCGGCGCGATTTCTTCGCCATCCAGGCCGTAGCGCTCCGGCCATTCCTCGGGAAAGTAGTAAGTCCCGAAGATTTTATCGATCCACGGAAAGTGGATGGCGAAGTTCTTGTCGATGCCCTCTTTTTGAGAAGTGTGGTGCCAATGGTGATATCTCGGCATCACCAAAAACTTCTCAAGCCATTTTGCATTGGGGCCGAAATTACAGTGCGTCCAGGTGGCGTGAAGGGTCACAAAAATCAAATACGCCAGAATGATCGATTGCGAAAATCCAAACATCAGAGGAAGAAGAACAAACCCGCGCACCAGCGTGTCGTCGACGAAATGGGAACGCGAGCCGGCGATCCAATCAAGCGCTTTCGAAGAATGGTGAACAGCATGAAAGCGCCAGAGAAAAGGTACTTTGTGCAGAGCCAGGTGAATGAAATATTCGGCAATGTCAGCGACTACAACCGCCAGGAAGAATTGCAAAAGCCACGGGATTCGGGCGATCAAGGCCTGCAGGGCTGGAACGCCCAGGTATTTCGTGGCCTGAGTAGCCGGAAGTAAAACCAGAAAAGACAAAATCTGGATCGGAAGATGCGTGGACATGAAATAGACCACATCCAACGTCCATTGATTTCTGAATGTTCCTTGCTCCGGATACTGCGGCCAGACTCTCTCGAGCGGTACATAAATAAGTGACATTAACAGCAAGTCAAGCAAGAACCAGTCCAGGCCAATTGCAGGTCCAGCGTGCAATGTCCCATTAATCTGCACGCTTGAACCGCCTAGCGCGGTTGCGGCGGTGGCAAACAATAGTCCCGTCAATGCCAAATTCTTTTTCTTGCGCAGAATCGAAGAAATGACGCCAAAAACAATTGCCGCCACAATGAGGCTTTGGATAAGCAGCCGCATAGTGTGCAGTGGATAATACGAACGCAGTTCGGGCGACGTGAGAAATTGCGGAAAATGCAGGCACAAAACGGCTCCGAAAGAAAGAAATCCAAAGAAGGCTGAGAGGATTCCACTCCACCAGCCGGTGCCGAAGCCAGTGGATTCGGCATCACGAAAGAAGTCATTGATTTTTTGCTCGATCATGACGTCTCCTGATGTGAGGCGGCGCACAGCCGATCCCTCGAGTTCCGATGTCCCTCGAGAGAGAGTGCAGCATCGCCACATTCCTTTGCAAGCAAAGAAACGGTAGACCAAAAACTTCAGTTTTGCGGCGCGTACTGCTTAACCTTCAAACCTGGACAAACCTTCACTGTCCGCATCGAACGCGCGGTCAGTTGGGCACGGAAGTTTCGAGCGTGGCCCTCGCCGCCAGCGCTGGAAGAGTGCGATCCCGTTCGTACTGCGAGATGGCCTTCGGTTACCGCTTGCCTTTACGCTCTTTGGCTCGACTTCCGGCGGGCGCCTTGCTTCTCGGCTTGGTCTGATTGAAATCAATCGCCGCGCGGACGAGACTCTTCAGACCACGCTCGTTGATCTTATCGCCCTCGAAGAAATCGATCGCGCGCCACGAGTTGCCGCCCAGTCCTGCGTTGAAGAGCTTATCGGGATCTGCGAGTCGCGCTCCGTTGGAAAACGTAAGTTTCACCTTATCCTTGAGCACGGTGGCCACCGCGATCATACCGTCGCGAGACCAAACTGGACTTCCCATCCATTTCCATTCCTCGACGATCTCTCTGTCGGCCCCGAGAATAGTCTGCCGGACGCCAGCCAGAGTCTTGCCACGAAAATCGCCGAGTTTTGCGATAAGCTCGTCAATCTGTTCCGATGGATTCATTGGATTTCTATCCTCAATATCTGCGCTGCTCACGACGGCCAGTTAGAGATCTAGCCATTTTCGACACGCTCCTTTATATCCGAGTATGCCGCCTCGATCAGCCTTCCCAGGGCAGCCGCATTGGTGCGTGTTTCGGGTTTCAGCTTCACGTGACGCATGAACTTGCCGGCCCCCTGCAACAAGTGTGCCGGATCCGGCAACGTTGCGCCGTGAAAGAATCCTACGTTCACGTGCGAGGTGAACACGTTGACATAGCCGAAGGGTGCATCTCCCAAACATGCAGTCGGACAGCCATCATGCAAAAGCTCCAGGACCTCGTCCCCGCATTCTCGCATCGCCTGAAACCACCGCTGCGCAATGGCTCCCAATTCTCCCGCGTGCTCCTTCATCCACGTATCGATGGCGGGGTCGCGCTCGCGGGTGCCGCTGAATCGCAGTAGATCGCTTCTCATCATTGCTCTACTTTCCTCGGGGTCCCATGCGGTTCAAGGTCGAATTGCGTGGCGTATTCACCGACCAGCCGTTGCCACCCGTACTTCATGGCATCGGCTCCGGCAATGCGCCCCATGGGCTGCCCGGCGAGCAGGCGATCCAGCACGTCGAAACAGATATGCCACCCGGCCGCACCCCAGGAGATGAAGCCGCGATCGATCTGGTGCCAGAGCGTCAGACGTGTGCCGCTACTCAAGGCTTCGAGTTCCCAGCGAATATCGCCGAACTCAAGTGCTCTGGGAGCGTCTGCGCGCGTCACAGTCACTTGGGTCGGTCTGCCCGTTCCCACCCAGGTGAGCGTTACCACGGCTCCAGGCGTACCCAGGTCCCCATCAGCCACAAAGGGAGCCCACTCGCGCACATGCGCCGGGTCGGTCAGAGCCAGCCAGACTTTCTCCGGCGAGTGGCGCAGATTGCGAACCAGAATGAGCGTCCACTTCTCCTTTTGACCCGCATTCTTTATTACCTGCGCCCCGCTGGCTGGACCTGGTTCGTACTGTGCAAGATCGGTCACTGCCTCCTCCTTAGCCTGATTCTGCTTAGCTCTGCCAGCGCGCCAGTTGCGTGAGCTGGATCAGGTTGCCGCAGGTGTCCTTCAGCATCGCGATCGTCGAGCCGGTTACATCGGTGGGCGGCATCGTGAACTCAGCGCCGCGCGATTTGATCCGCTCGTAGTCACCCTTGACGTCGTCGGTGAAGAACATGGCCGCGGGCTGATTCTGTTGAAAAATCGCCTGCTGATACGCCCTCGCCGCAGGATTGTTATTCAGCGCCAGCTGCAGTTCCGTGCCGTTCGGCTCCTCAGGGGAGGCTACGGTCAGCCACCGGTACGGTCCGTTGCTGAAATCCGATTTCTTGGCAAAGCCCAATACGCCAGTATAGAAGTTCAGCGCCTTGGCCTGGTCATCCACATAGATGCTGGTCACTTTGATTTTCATTTGGCTTCTCCTTTGTCGCGTTCGCGGTTTGGCCGCGTTGTCTTTTTTGTGTTCCTTTTCGATGAGGTTGAGTTCCTAGGGGTTGAAGGATGATGTTCCATCCGGTCGAGGTGGCGTTCCAAAGCATCCACGTGAGCCGACCAGAACCGCCGGAACTGGGCCAGCCAGGCATCGACTTCCTGAAACGGGCCAGGTTTCAGCCGGTACAAACGGCGTTGTGCGTCCACGATGGACTCCACGAAACCAGCTTCCCGCAGCACTCGCAGATGTTTCGATACGGCCGGCTGCGTCATGCGAAGTTGGCGCTCAATCTCTCCGACCGACTGCTCCGACGAGATGAGAAGGCTCAAGATCGCCCGCCGGTTCGGTTCCGCAATGATTTCGAATACTGACTCCATTCACTGTATATACTCCTAAGCGCATATACGTGTCAAGGAATATTTAGAAGAAAATTTAGATATGTGAAATCAGCGGGATCGCGAGCCCGAACTTCCCGCTTGACAACACCCATATAACGCAACTAAAAGTTTACAAACGAAAGAAAACGAAACATCCCGTTACCGACATGAAACGCAGAGACTTCCTGAAATCGAGTGTCGCC
>JASICF010000473.1 GCA_030044775.1 Candidatus Sulfotelmatobacter sp.
CCTGATCGCGCCAGTACTGGCGTATGCCCGCATGCGGCGGGAACATAGAAAACAAAAACGTTTCGTGCCGGAGAAGGCCATCGGGAAGCGCGTCAGCAGAAGCAGCGATCTTCGGACCGAATCCCATGAGCGTCTTGATTCCGGTGATCCGGTTTACGCGCATTCCGAGATAAATAACGACGAGATCGGGATATCCCGAAAGATCTACCGTTCGCCGCTGGACTCGCGTGGACATGAGATACAGGTGGAGGTGCTGACCCGATTCTACACCTTGCTTGCGGTCTTCCGCGGTGGATTGAAGAACGGCATCGCCGTCACCTTCACGTTTGTCTTCAGCCGGATCGCTTCGATCGTAATCTCCATTTGCAAGGTCGTGCCGAGTTTCGAATATTCGGTCTCAACGCTCGCGAGCGCGATCATCTTCTTGAGAATCGGGGACCAACTGGTCGTCGTGGCTTTCCCAACTTGCTTGTCGCCTGAATACAGAGGAACGGCAACGCGCGATGCCTGCGCCGGGGCTGCGGGCGTGAGGCCGTAACGCTCGTAGAGTTGCTCTACATCGGTCCAATCGACTTGCACGCCCACGAACTGGCGCGGCACGCCGTTTTCTGCGTCTTTTTCCAGCGCGCGCTTGCCGATGAAGTTTTCTTTTTCCAGATGCACCATCTTGCCGAAACCCAACTCGTACGGCGAGTATTTTTGCTGTGGAATCAGCGCCTTCTTCGAACTCGTGTAATCGACTTCGATCAGAAGCAATCCAGCCTCGGTTCGCGCCACATCGAGCGCCAGCATTCCCGCTGCATGCAAGTCGAACTGGCGGCCGTTTTGCGTGAGCGCATCCCAGACTTTGACCGCATCGCCGGCCGGAATCCAGATTTCGTATCCGAGATCGCCGGTATATCCCGTGCGCGAAATATCGACCGGAACGCCGGCGATCTTTCCGCGCGTCACGCGAAAGTATTTCAGGTTCGCGATGTCGGCTTGGGCCACGGCCTTCAGCAGCTTCGCCGAAGTCGGCCCCTGCAAAGCCAGGGCCGCGATCTTCTCTGAAATATCGTCGATCCGGACGTCCATGTTCAGGCCGTTTTGCCGGAACCAGCGCAGGCTTGGATCGGCGGCCGTCCAGCGATAGACGTTTTCTTCGAGCCGCGAAATCGTGCCATCGTCGATGACCTTGCCCTCTTCATCGCACCAGCAGCAATAGATCACCTGTCCGACTTTCACTTTGTTGATGTCGCGTGTGATCACGCGGTTGACAAGGCGCGTCGCGTCTTTGCCCGTGATCAGATACTTGTAGAGTGGCGAAATATCAATCAGGGCGGCCGCATTGCGAATGGCGTTGTACTCGTGCTCGTGATGCACTTCGTAGACGCTGACCGTGTAATATCCCGACCATTCGCGGTAATTCAGGCTGTGGCAGAGGGGAAATGTGCGCTCGTGAAATGCAGTTCCAATGGGCAAGTGCGTGGCCTCGTAGAAAATTTTGTTCGCAGCCGGATTATATGCAGAGGGGCTCCGAATGGGCAACCTGAGTGGGAACTCCTCGATGGCGTCATCCCGAGCGGAGCCGTTTTCTCCAGGCGGAGCGAGGGATCTCGCGCGCATTACATCGATCGTGCGGCCCGCGCCAGATCCCTCGGCCTGCTGGTGAAAACGCGGGCCTTCGGGATGACGCCGGACAGGGGAAGAGCGCATAAAGCATTGAGCGCGACAATTCCATAAGCGCTGCGCTACAATGAATCCCGATGCGTCGTCTTCTCCAGTGGACCGTCCTTCCCAGCGGGCTCTAATCCCGCTGTCGCTGCATTGTCTCCGCGAGTATCATTGCGTTTCCTGAAATCTTCTACTCAAGACTCAAGCGAAAGCTAGGAGCGACAGCTTATGGCTGGTTCCAATTCATACGATGTAATCGTCATCGGCGGAGGCCACAACGGTCTCGTCAACGCCGCGTACCTCGCGAAAGCAGGAAAGAAAGTGCTGGTGCTTGAACGCCGGCACATTCTCGGAGGCGCAGCCTGCACGGAGGAAGTTTTTCCCGGATTCAAGTTCTCGGTTTGCTCGTACGTCGTCTCGCTGCTGCGGCCGGAGATCATCCGCGATCTCGATCTCCCGCGCCACGGCCTGGAAATCCTCCCGCTCGACGGCACGTTCACTCCTATGCCTAGCGGCGATTATCTCTGGCGCGTGAACGACCACGGAAGAACGCATCGCGAAATTGCGCGCCACTCGCGCGTGGACGCCGAGGCTTACGACGAGTTCGGCAAAGCCATGCAGGCCATGTGCCGCTTCGTCAAACCCATTCTCAGCATGGTGCCGCCCGACCCGAACACACTGAATCCGCGCGAACTAATGAAACTGCTCTTCATCGGCCGCCGCTTCCAGGGCATGTCGAATTACGACAAGTACAACCAAGTCCAGCTCATGACAATGTCCGCGATTGATTTCCTCGATCAGTGGTTCGAGACGGATGTGCTCAAGGCAACAATGTCGGCATCGGGAATTATTGGAACATTTCTTGGCGTGCGCTCGCCGGGTACGGCGTACGTTCTGCTTCATCACTACATGGGAGAAATCGACGGCGCCTTCCGCGCCTGGGGATTCGCTCGCGGTGGCACTGGCGCAATTTCAAATGCCATCGGCGACGCGGCCCGCGAAGCCGGGGTGGAGATTCGCACGCAGGCGGGAATTGCGAAGATCATCGTGAGAGATGGTCGAGCAAAGGGAGTGGTTCTTGCCAACGGCGACGAAATCTATGCCGATGTAATCTCGTCGAGCGTCGATCCGCGGCAAACGTTCAACCGATTTATCGACGCCGAGCACCTGCCTTCGGAATTTCTCGAGGATATCAACCGCTTCAAATATCGCGGCTCGTCCGGCAAAGTGAACATGGCGCTTGACGCTCTGCCGAACTTCAAGTGCATGCCCGGTCCCGGAGCCCACCTGCGCGGAGCAATGTCAATCTCGCCGTCGGTCGAATACATGGAACGTGCCTACGACGATGCCAAGTACGGCAATTTTTCGCGCAAGCCGTATATCGATATGGTGATTCCTTCGCTCACCGATCCCTCTGTCGCGCCGCCGGGCAAGCACGTGCTGTCGTGCTTCGTGCAGTACGCGCCTTACAAGCTTGCGCCTGGGCTGCATTGGGATACCGAGAAAGAAAAATTCGGCGACACGGTCGTCAACACGATTGCCGAATATGCGCCGAATATCAAAGACATCATTTTGCATCGGCAAGTCGTCACGCCGCTCGATCTCGAACGCGAGTGGGGATTGAGCGAAGGCAATATCTTCCAGGGCGAGCTTTCGCTAGAACAACTTTTCTTCCTGCGTCCTGCGCCGGGGTACGCGCGCTTCCGGACTCCGATTCAGAATCTCTACATGTGCGGATCGGCCACGCATCCCGGAGGAGGAATCATGGGCGCGCCTGGCCGGTTGGCGGCGATTGAAATCCTGAAAGATAAGGGAGCCGCATAAATGACCGACACGAAGCGCGACATCGTCATTATTGGCGGCGGCCACAACGGTCTGGTTACGGCGTTCTATTTGGCTAAAGCCGGGTTCAAGCCGCTTGTGCTCGAACGCCGGCCGCAAGTTGGTGGTGCGGCGGTGACTGACGAATTTCATCCCGGTTTTCGCTGCTCCACTCTCTCGCACAGCGCAGGGCCGATTCTGCCGAACATAGTTCGCGACATGCAACTCGAGCGGCATGGGGCGAAATTCATCACCCCCGACACGTGCGTCACGGCGCTTTCGCCCGATGGCCGGGCGCTTTCGCTGTGTCAGGATGTTGGCAAATCGGCGCAGGCGATCGGTGCTTTTTCGCAGAAAGATGCAACGAAGTATCCGGAGTTCGCGAAATCGTTGGAGAAGATCAGTAACGTTATCGCCGAAGCGCTCGCGACCACTCCGCCGGATATCGATCATCCGTCGAGCGGAGATCTGTGGAGCATGCTAAAGACTGGGCGCGCCCTGCGCGGGCTGGGCAAGCGCGATATGTATCGGGTCCTGCGCTGGGGGCCGATGGCGGTTGCGGATCTTGTTGCCGAGTATTTTGAGACGGAACAATTGCGAGCCGTGATTGCCGCGCGGGGAATCTTCGGAACGTTTCTCGGGCCGTGGTCGGCGGGAAGCAGCTTGCAGTTGCTGATTCGCGCGGCCGGAGATTCTCATCCCGCGGGATCGGCGTTTTATGTTGTTGGCGGAATGGGCGCACTCACGCAAGCGATGGCTGCGTCGGCACGAGCGGCCGGAGCAGAGATTCGAACGTCGGCGGAAGTCATCGAGATTCGTGTGAAAGACGGGGCCGCGCAGGGCGTGCTGCTTTCGACTGGCGAAGAGATTCTTGCGAAGGCTGTCGTTTCAAACGCCGATCCGAAACGTACGCTGCTTAAGCTGACTGACCCGGTTCATCTCTCTCCGGATTTCGTGCAGAAGTTGCAGCACTATCGCGGAAACGGCACGGTCGCAAAAGTGAATCTTGCACTGAACGGATTGCCAACTTTCACTGCACTGAAAAATGGCGACGGCTCTGCGCTCAGGGGCCGCATTCACATCGGCCACGAAATCGATTATCTCGAGCGAGCCTT
>JASICF010000474.1 GCA_030044775.1 Candidatus Sulfotelmatobacter sp.
GGCATCGTTCTGATGGAGGGCACTTCACTGACCTATTTTACCGGCGTCCGCTGGTGGGGCGGCGAGCGGCTGTTCGCCCTGGTTCTGCCAGCGAAGGGCGAGTCGTTTTATGTATGCCCGGCATTTGAAGAAGGCCGCGCTCGCGAACAACTAGCCAATGCTCCCGAAGGAGCACATCCCGATGTGCGGACCTGGCAGGAAGATGAAAATCCTTACGCGCTTGTGGCGCAAGGGTTGAAAGACCGCAGCATATCAACCGGCAAAGTTGGTTTAGAAGAGACCATCCGCTTTGTATTTTCAGATGGCATGGCCAAAGCTGCGCCGCAGACTACTTTCACAAGTGCAACCCCCGTGACCGCCGGCTGCCGGATGATTAAAAGCGCCCAGGAACTGGCCCTCATGCGACTGGCGTGCCAAATCACTTTCACTGCATATGAGGCTGTGTACCATGCTCTGCAGCCCGGTATGACTCAGCACCAGGTGGAGGATTTGATTTCGGCTGCGTACGATCAATTAGGATTTCCCGGCGAAGCGAGTGTCCAGGTTGGAGAATACTCGTCTCTGCCGCATGGGTCCGCGACTCCGCAAGTGGTTCGCGAAGGATCGATTGTGATGATCGATGATGGCTGCACCGTCGAAGGATATCAGTCCGATATCACCCGGAGTTTTGTGCTGGGCAAAGCGTCCGACAAGATGAAGAAAGTCTTCGACATCGTCCATCGCGCCCAGGCGACTGCGGTGGCAACGGCGCGCCCGGGATTGGAATGCGGCTCGATCGACGCGGCAGCACGCAAGGTGATCACCGATGCCGGCTACGGTCCTGACTACAAATATTTCACTCACCGTTTGGGTCACGGCATAGGCATGGATGGTCACGAGTGGACTTATCTGGTGCGTGGCAACACGACGAAGCTGGCGCCGAATATGACATTCAGCGACGAGCCGGGAGTTTACATTCCTGGAGAATTTGGCATTCGCCTCGAAGACGACATGCATATTACCGAGAACGGAGCAGAATTATTGACGCCGCAGAGCCCGTCGCTCGAAGACCCATTCGGCAAGGCCTGAATCACGGAGATGAAAGACGAATAAAAATCTGCCGGCGCAGTGAGCGTGGGAGGGCTCAGTCCCGCTCACCGCACCGGCTCGGCTTGCCTTCAGGCAGAGACGCTGATGCCTGAGCCGGTCGTCGAACAACCAGATGTGCCGGTAGCCGTAGAGGAAGCGCCCAAGAGATTCAGCACGATCTCTTCGTTGCTGTTGGAGCCCAGGTTGAACGTAACCTGTTGTGGGTTGGACCCCTGATTGCCTACGCTCAGCGAGAGCTGCTCTCCTCCGCCATTGGTCGCGTTGCTGACATTGATCGTGATTTGTTCGGGAGTGGCGCTGTTTCCGGCGCCGCTGAGGTTCAGCACGATTTCCGGCCCAACGCCGGAGCCGGCACCGCCACCCGATTCCGATTGGGATGCTCGTGAAGTGAACGTGCTCTTCAGTTCCTGGAAAGCCTGTTGAGCGCCCTGCAGGTTACCGCTTTGCAGCGCCTGCCCGACGGCGGTGAAGTCCTGCTCGCGCTGCTGGATTGCAAACGGTTCCCCGTTGGGAAATGGCCCGTTCTGCCCCAGCGCAGTAATGTTGTTGAACTCGCTCTGGGCCTCAGTCAAGTTGCCTGACTGGAGCGCCTGACCGAGCTGCTGCAGATCCGATTGCCGTGTCTGAAAATACTGTTGCAATTGTTGATTTAACGCACTGCTGGAAACTGCGGATGTCGACATTGGTATCTCCTCAGAAATCTGTGAACTGACAAGGAACGACCATCAGCTCCTGCCATTCAAGGGCCATATCGGACTTAAGAAAAACAAACTTTAGCGAAAAACGGAGAATCCGCTCGCCGGCGGACGCATTCAAGAATCAAGTTATTCACACAGAAGGATCAGGCTGACTTGGTGGCATTCGAAACGCGATTCATCGCTCGGCAGATTTGCCGTCAACGGATTCAGATCTTTTCTCACAGATTAATCCGCATTAATTTCGAACTGCACCGGCGGCAGCGCAGGTACATCTGGGTGCTGTTTGTCGCGCCAGAAAATCCGGAAGCATTCTCCTGAGGTTTCCGCAGTCCACCTGCTTCCATCCGGGTATTGAATTGAGAGCGGGAAAAATACCAGGCCGAGAACTTTATTTGCAGCGTCCGCAGGAACTCCGGGCCTGTCAAGAACCTGTTCTTTCCCTGGCGAGATCGACCCGCGCCAAAGCCAGTCGGATTGGAAGGGCCGCTGCAAATCCTGCGGCGCGATAAAGATTTCTGAGCCGATATCAATTTTCGCGATAGTCTTACTGCCTGTGTTTCTTATGGTCAGCGTCGATTTGTCCGGATGGTTCCAGAATTCGGCCCCAGAAAACTCCACCGGGCATTTTTGTTCCTGTGGCTTGTAGATCGTGTATACCGCCATCATCCCGGCTTCCATGTGATCTTCGACATGACAATGGAACATCCATGACCCGGGATTGTCGGCAACCATATCCACCGTCTTCATGCTTCCGGGAAGCAGTTCAACCACATCGGTGTGCCGGTTTTCGTAAGCAACCGTCTCGCCGTGCCAGTGCGGCGTGTGCAGGTCAATCTCATTGCCCATGGCCAGCAGATACCATCGCACTTTCTGCCCCTGTTTCATGTACAGCCCGGGAAGATTGCCAAAGATATATCCGTTGATCGCGTAGAACAGGCCTTCCGGCTTGCCGCCCATCTGATCGAAAATCTGAAAGTCAGCTACAAATTCGCGGTCAACATCTTTCGGCGACCCGTCCGCTCTGGCTTTGCCTTTTGCGGTCACGATAATCGGCCCGATCAATCCGGCATTGACTTCGATTCCGGAATCGACGTGCGAGTGATACCACCACACAATTGAACTCGGCTGCCCCGGTCCGGGTCCACTCGCCGCGTTGGCAAACCAATGATAAGTGTATTTGCGTCCGGGCGCGACGCGGTCGCCCTTGCCGAAGGGGAGATAGAGCGAGCCTTCATTATCCTTGTCGTAGCGCAGTCCGTGCGGATGCATGCTATGCGGGAAGCGCCCACGATTCAGGAATTCGACAACGACCTCGTCACCCACCTCTGCGCGAATCACCGGCCCGAGTATTCCCAGCCAATCCGGCTGAGGTTTTTTCGTCGTGAAGGTGTCATCGGTGTACTCGACAAAGCGCGTTTTCGGCCATTGCAGTTTGAGCCACGGCTGCCGGATCGGCACAGCGTTCAACAGATCCATTCCGCTGGGTGCGTAGTTCCATGTAACGTCTTCAGCGGCGATGTAATAACGCCGGGTCGCGGCCAGACAGGCGGGGACAAGGAATAAGAGGAACAAGAAAAGAGAAAGCCCGGCGGAGCGCAGAATTCTCACAAGTTCATTATCCCATCGGGGAAAAGATTTTGAATGTGAAACCGGCCTCAAAGCGTTAGCTCCAAGGCCGGCGATGAAAGAGGCTGGGAGGTGAAATCCAGCGGCGATCCCGCCTCCCGTAGATCTCACGGAGTGGGCGCCGCCGTCGAGCAGGTACCGCCAGTGCTTTGCGCTGGCGGCGTCGGCGGCGTCAACCAAGCCGGGTTTGCGAAGTCGAAGAACTCATCCATCGTCGCAATTGGAGTAGTCGTGCTCCAATAGGCATCTCGCGCAGTCAGAGCAGGAATATTGAACCGTTCTTCCACGAAGTTGAGCCACGCGGTAGTGTCTCTTACAGTGTGGGAGACGTAGTTTTCCTTCGCGAAGGGCGAAATCACGATCAGCGGCACACGATAACCAGTCATGCCGAAGCTACAGACTCCCGAAGTCTGATCTGCGCCCAGGCACGCGTCGCCCGTCGTCAGGTCAGTCGGATATGCGTAGCTATCGGGCACCGGAACGACCTGCGGCTGAACGTGGTCGTAGAAACCCCCCGGTTCGTCATAAGTAAAGATCATTGCCGAATCTTTCCAGCTTGGGCTGCTCATGAACGAATTGATGATGCCGGCAACGTACTGTGCGCCGTCTTGAATATTTTCCGGATATTCGTCAGAGTCCGATGGATGCTCATCAAGGCCCGCATCGGAAGCAGGTTCGATTAAAACGACTTGGGGGAAGGTCTGGTCATTTTGCATATCGCTTGCTAGTTGCGACGTCGGCCTGATGTTTTGTAGCAGATCAGGGTTCTGCCCGGCGCTGGCCATGATGGTGCTTTCGTAGGTGAACTCGTTTAAGTATGAGTAGCCTTGCAGCAGACACTCGGAGAGCGCGTCGCCAGTTTCGCTACCGCACGTTGTTCCGGTTGTATCGACGTATATGGCCCAGGAAATCCCGGCTTCTTGTAAGGCCTCGACGAAAGGTTTCGCCGTGAGGGGGCTGGGCGCAGGCGAGGTGGAACTGAGCGGGTACACATGGCCCTGCGATGTGGCCGCGTAGATGTATGCACGATTTAACTGCGTGCGCGTCAGCACAGGTGCAAACCAACGATCCGAGGTCGCGAACTTGGTCGCCATGTAGTAGTAGTAGTTCAGATCGGCGTCGGTGAAGTATCCCATCGTGCGGTAGCCCATCACATCATTGACTGGATTGCCCCCGTTCTGGCTGACAGGATACTGCCGCGCATCGTTGGCCCCTGCCTGAACGAAACCGTTGGAGAGCCAAGTGATGGTATTTGGAAACGAGAAGTCGTTATTCCAATCGACGTGAGCTTCATCCCAGAACGGACTTAACTCTTCAGTGCACACGGATTGCATGTGGAATGAGGGCACAGGTGTGCCATTGCCGTCCGCCTCGCAAGCGCTGGGAGGAGGATCGGCCGGATCGCAGCCTGGTTCGGTGGGAGCCGGACCCGGCGGAGGACTGATTCCGTCATTCTGATTGAATTGCGCCAGGCCATCGAACGACTGATCGGCAATACCGTTGTTGGCCCAATACTGGCGAAGGTATCCGAAGTAGTGATCGAGCGACCGATTCTCCTGCGCGAAGAAAATGATGTGGTTCAGGCTCTGCAGGGTGCCGGGCAGGCCGAAGGAAGCAGTCACGGCCGTGGTTGCCGCGCTCAGCGTGACGCTGCAAGAGCCGGTGCCGGTGCATGCGCCTGTCCATCCGGAAAACAGGTCATTGGTGCTCGGAGATTCAGAGAGCGTAACCCCCGTACCGGGAGGGAAGGTTGCCGAGCAGCCCGTGGTCGAGCCGGAGGTGCAACTGATGCCTGCTGGAGAGCTCGTAACCGTGCCGGTCCCGTTTCCCGAGGTGGTGACGGTTAAAGCGTCCGGGCCGTTAAATGTTGCCGTAACATTCTCCGCCGCCGTGACGGTCAGGCTGCACGCCGTCGTTCCGGAACATGCGCCGCTCCAGCCGCCGAAATAGGAGTTCGTTCCCGGCGTCTCACTCAACGTGACCGCGGTGTTGTCCTGAAAAGTCGCCGAGCACGTAGTCGGGCAATTGATCCCCGCGGGCGTGCTGACCACGCTTCCGCTACCGTTGCCGGCGAAGGCGACGCTGATTCCCTCGCCCGCAATGAAGGATGCGGTCACGGTCATTGCGGCGGTGATCGTCACCGTGCAACTCGCGCCGGAGCAAGCGCCGCTCCAACCGCCAAAAAAATAATTGGTGCCAGGCTTCGCGGTGAGAGTGACTTTTGTGCCCTGATTGAAGCTGACCGAACATGTGCCCGGACAATTGATACCCGCCGGGCTGCTGGTGATGGTTCCCTGCCCTGCGGGCGGAGCCGTCACGGTCAGCTTAAATGTCGGAGTTGGATTCGGACTTGTCGGACTAGTAGTCGGAACCGGGCGCAGTCCCTGGCAGCCGGTTATCGGCATCAGAGATAGCCCACACACCAACGAAATATATATATATCGGGACGACCGCATGGCGCACCATCCGACAGAAAATAAAGATCGCGACCTTGGATGAAGTTCCGCCGGATGGTGGTTGGTTCTCTTCCACCGACTGGAGCTACGGCAGCATATGTAGCAGCATCGGTGAAATCCTGTACTTCGCCCGAGATTTACTGATATGAGAAAGTCAAATTGTCGAGATAAACGTTGTAAGAATTTTGTTGGCCGTTGCCGTCCATCTGATAGTTGATGGTTATGCCATACCAGTTCGGCGTCGAACCGTGAGGGAACGTCCAATTCAGATTGCTGGTCACACCATTCAGCGTGATCGATTGGTAGACAAGTTCGTCGTTCGAGTTCCGCTGCACTTTGATGGTAAGGTGATTCCAGGCGTTGCTATTGGGATTGCAAGGCACGCCGGTCGGCTTCCACACCTCATTCTGATTATCCCAAACGTCCCACTCGTTGCCGGAGCTGATGCGGCATTGGTGGCCCCAGACATAACTCTCGCTATCGAAAAACTGGTTGATGTCAAATTCCAGCGCCTGCGACAGACTGAGATTATCGCCGTAAAAATAAGTGTCGTAAGTAAAATCATGCAGCGAAGGGACCAGCGTGCCGCTCGAGTCAGGCAGCCCCTGGGTCGATCCTGGGCCAATGAGATGGTTGTTAAATAATGCATCGCCGAAACCTTCGCTTCCAGCGACGTTGAATTCAGAGGCGTTTCCGCTGAGCGAGGGAGTAGAGACATTTTGCGACATCCAGAAAGAGATGTTGTTGCACGGCGAGGGAGAACAATCCACATAACCGGGACCACGCTGCCCATACAGCGCCCATCCGGCGCTTTTCTGGAGGGCAGAGAACGATGGTTCTGTGCTTGCGGAGGCGCTACTTGTGCTGCTGCCGCCAGTACCACTGCTTCCGGCGCCACTGGTTCCGCCACCCGATCCGCCTCCACTTGTCGACCCACCGCCGCCGCTCCCAGAACTGGCGGTGCTATTCGCTATCGCAACCTGGAGTGATTTCTTCTGTGACGCTCCTTTTGCGTCTGAAACGGAGAGATCGAAGGTGAAATTTCCGCTTGCGCTGGGTGTGCCGGAAACCGTTCCCGAGTTATCGGTCAGCATAGTGCCGGTTGGCAGCTGGCCGGAAACGACCGAGAAAATATAAGGTGCAATTCCTCCTGTCGCGCTGACCGAGCCGCTGTAGGTTGCGCCCACAGTTCCGGGAGGGAGGTTGGCCAAAATGTTAAAGCTCACGGGCGCTGCCGTGGGTGCCGGCGTGCTGTTGCCCGGCGCCACGGATTTGCCGGAGCAGGCGCTTAACGTTGCGATCGCCAACAGACTTGCGATCAATCGTGCAGATTGGATCGAGCCATTCAGACAGACTTTTTGCACTCCATGCGGGAAGAAAGAAAACATGACGATACCTCTCAAATGGGTTGGGACCTCCACGCAGGAAAGTCCCTGGGCTTAAGCTTTCTTTTGTTTTTGTGTGCGAGGAGCCGGACAGGAAACCAACGGCCAGAAGGAGCTACCAGGGCTTACAAGCGCTCGCTTGGGAACTTCTCGACGCTTTCACACACTTTCGAAATAGAGCGTCCAGATTGCACATTCCGCGAAATCAGACCGGGTTAACCGGAGTCCAACCGATCACGCTGGGTCGAATGGCAAAGGACAATTGAAGAAAATTATACTCAGAAGAATGTGATTTTGGAACCGGCTCGCTAAAATTCTGCGGCAAACGCACCGCAACATTCGGTTACTGCGGATGCGGTGGATCGGTTGGGGCAGGCTGGGAAGCCGACGACGGATCGGGTTGAGACTTGGCGGGAGGCGTGGAGGACGATGCAGGAGAAGCGGAAACCGAAGCGTGCATCGACGTGGCAGCCGACCGTGTTTCGTGTGCCGGAGTCGGATCGCTTGTCATAGCACTTTCAGGATTCAGCAGATGATCGTGGCTCGGTCCCAGTCCGAGGCTGATGAGAGCGCGGGAATCTGGCACAGTTTTCGATTGCCAACCGTGATCGGCTTGATAACGGCGCATCGCGTCTTCGCTGTCCTGGTTCCAGGTTCCCTCGGCTTTTGGGCTCAGGTAATGAGCCCGGATCAGCGCTTGTTGAATTTCATGCGCACGTTCAGGATCGATCTT
>JASICF010000475.1 GCA_030044775.1 Candidatus Sulfotelmatobacter sp.
CGATCCCGAAGGGAAGTATCTGTATTTTCTTTCCAACCGCGACTACAACGAAGTGCTCGGCGTCTATGACATGGAATTCGCCAATCCGAAAGCCGGCCGCGTCTACGTCGCAACACTGCGCGCCGATGAACCTTCTCCGTTTCCTGTTCTGAGCGACGAAGTGATGGCGCCCCAATCACCCGACACGCTTCTGGTTCCCACGCCCGGAACCGAAACTCCCGGCGAAAAGCCCGAGACGCCGGAAGCAAAGCAAAAAACCAAAGCCAAATCGCAACCTGAATCGAAGCCGGCTCCAAACGAGGCCGAAAAAAGCCAGGCTGAGAAAGACCTGAAACCGGGAACGCGCCCGCCGCTGAAAAATTTCCGCATCGACCTCGATGGCATTCAGGATCGGATCGTCAGCCTGCCGATTCCACCCGGCAATCTGCAGAGTCTGGCTGCGGCCAGAGGCATTGTCTTCTATATCTCGTCGCCTATTCAGGGTCTTTCCGGACCACTTCCCGGCGAAAGCCCGGCCATTCATGCCTTTGACCTGAAAGACCGCAAGGATCATATCTTCCTCGAAGACGCCGACGCCTATGCGCTCTCGTTCGATGGCAAAAAGATTCTCTACGCTATTCCAAAGAGCGGCGGAGACGAGATGGAAGAAGGCGAAGTTGTTGCACAGCACAGTTACGGCATTGTGGACGCAAAAGTCCCAGAAGGTGATGAAGCTTCGAAGCAGGAGGATCACAAACCGCTCGCGCACGCCGGCGAAGGCGCATTAAATTTTGCCAACATGCAAGCCGAAATCGATCCTCCTGCCGAATGGAAAGAAGTTTTCAATGAAGTCTACCGGCAGGAACGCGATTACTTCTACGAGCCTTCGATGAACGGCGTGAATTGGGAAGCGGAGCGAGACAAGTACGCGCAACTGCTGCCCTATGTCGCCGACCGTTTGAGTCTCACTTACATTTTGGGCGAGCTGATCGGCGAACTTTCCAACTCCCACACCTACGTGGGCGGCGGCGATTATCCGAAGATTCCGAAAGTCAACGTTGGCCTTCTCGGCGCCGATCTCGAGCCGGACGAGAAAGCAGGAATGTACCGGATCGCCAAAATCTATCACGGCCAGAATTGGGATCGCCGTCTCCGCTCACCGCTCACCGAACCGGGCGTCATGGCGAAAGAAGGAGATTATCTTCTCGCCGTCAACGGCCGACCTCTGCGCATCCCACAGAATCCTGATGAACTCTTCATCAACACCGTCAATCAGACGACCACGCTCTCCATCAACGGCAAACCCTCCGAGCAAGGCGCGCACAATGTTGTGGTTCGTCCCCTCTCGAGCGAATTTGGCCTGCACGAGCTGAATTGGATCGAGACCAACCGCCGCAAAGTCGATGAGGCCAGCGGCGGCAAGATCGGATACGTTTACCTCCCGGATATGGGCGCATCCGGATTAAACCAGTTCGTCAAACAATATTTCCCGCAGATTCGCAAGCAGGGAATCATCTTCGACGTCCGCTACAACGGCGGAGGCTTCGTCGATCAAATTATTTTCGAGCACCTGCGCCGCATCCTCGCCGGCATGGAATCGGCTCGCAACTTCGCGTCCGATACCGAACCCGCTCCGGTCTTCCACGGCTACATGGCGTGCATCACCAATCACTACGCTGCTTCCGACGGCGACTTCTTCAGCTATTTCTTCAAGCAGTACAAACTCGGTCCGCTCATCGGCGAGCGCACCTGGGGCGGCGTTCGCGGCATCCGCGGAGAAATCCCCTTGATTGACGGCGGCTATATCACCCGTCCTGAATTTTCGCTCTACGGCCCCGACAGCAAATGGCTGATCGAGAATCGCGGTGTCGCGCCCGATATCGAAATCGACAACCGCCCTGACCTGGTGCGCGATGGCCACGATCCGCAACTCGAAAAAGCGATCGAGATGGTCATGAAGCAGATTCAGGAGAACCCGATGAAGCTGCCGCCTCGTCCTCCCGATCTGCCCCCGTATCCGGAAGGGCCGGGCATGTAGAGGCGCGCGGGCGGTTTTAGAGTACGGTGTCATCCTGAAGCGGAGCCGTTTTTCAGGCGGAGCGAAAACCTGCCCTGAGCAAGCAAACGCACTGAGCGCGTCGAACGGGGATCTCCATCTGCTCGGAAATTAGGGGGCCGAGATCCCTCCGCCCGCGGGTAAAAGCGCGGGCGTTCGGGATGACGCCCGCCAAACAGAGTCATCACCTACCCCTTGGTAGTGTCTTAAAGCTATCTCAGACAACACCTGCCCGTTGTGCCGCTTGACTTTCTCCTCCCAAGCTGGCAATCCTATTAGCTTTTACCTTGCGTCCCGAAATACGCAACTTAGTGTTTTCGGACGCGGGGAATCTGGATGAAACTGGGGCGATCATTGAAAGTTAGAGTTTTCTACCACGACAAATGCTTCGACGGGGCTTCATCTGCCGCGCTTTTTTCCCGTTTCTATCGTGAGCGTATTCGCGACGACGCCGAGTTTGTTTTCTCCGGCCTTTTGCACCGCGCCGGCTCGCTTTTTAATGAGTCTGATTTCGACGGTGACGAAAACGCCATCGTCGATTTCAAATACTCCAGCTCGCCCAAAATCACCTGGTGGTTCGATCACCACCAGAGTGCGTTCCTCTCCGAAGCCGATGCCGCTCACTTTGAAAGCGACCAGAGCAACCAGAAGTTCTACGATCCCGATTTCAAATCCTGCACCAGCTTTATTGCGATGATCGCGCAGGAGCGTTTCGGCTTTAACGCCGCTCCGGTCGCCGATCTCGTGCATTGGACCGACGTCATCGACGGAGCGCTCTATCCCGACGCGCAGACAGCAGTGGAAATGAAAGCTCCCGCGATGAAGTTAACCATGGTGATCGAGTCCGCGCCCGATCAGCGTTTCGTGCCGAACCTGATTCCATTGCTGGCCAGCAAACCGCTCGCCGCCATTCTGGAAGAGCCGTTTGTCGCCCCGTTGCTTCCCCCACTGCTCCGCCGTCACGAACTTTCGATTGACATTATGAAAAAGCGGACGGAATGCAAAGACGGGACCATTTTCTTTGATGTGACCGATCACGATCTCGAGGGCTACAACAAATTCGTTCCCTACTATCTGCATCCTGAATCCATCTACAGCGTGGGACTGAGCAAGAGCAGCTTCCGCGTGAAGGTTTCGGTGGGATCGAATCCGTGGGCGCCGGAAGAGCCGGTGGTGAATCTGGCAAAGATTTGCGAGCGTTACGGCGGCGGCGGCCACGCCCGCGTGGGCGCGATCTCTTTCAATGTCGACCAGCATGCAGCGGCGATTCGAGCCGCACAGGAAATTGTGACCGAGCTTCGTGCCGCTGTCCGCGGGCGCAAAAGCTGAATGCCGCATGTTCCTACCGAAGAATATCGACCGTCACCGCGCTCAGAAAAGCCTGCTGCGTGCGGTCGGGGCCCTCGAATTTGCCAAAGGCATTGGAGTTCTGCTTGTCGGTATTTTGGCAATCCTGCTGCTGCACAAAGATGTATGGGTTATCGCCGAAAGTATTCTGGCGGTTTTGCATATCAGCACCGACCGGCGATCGGCGCAGATTTTTCTCGACTGGGCCGATGACCTCACCGATGCGCGGCTCTGGCTTGCCGTGAAGCTCTCATTCGTTTACGCCGGTCTTCGCTTCGCCGAAGGCTACGGCCTGTGGAAGGGCCGCACCTGGGCGGAGTGGATTGCCTTCCTGTCGGGAATGCTGCTCGTGCCGTTCGAGATTCGCGAGCTTCTTCGCGGCATCACATGGCTGCGCGCGGGGGTGTTCGTTATAAACATCGGCATTGTCGCCTATATGGGGTTTCTCCTGCGCGAAGGCCGCCGTCTGCGCCGTCTTCAGTCCGAGCCGCATTGGTAGGGCGCGGGGTTCCGGCGTTATATCGCAAAACGATATAAGACTAGGATCGAAGCTGGGTCGCTGCTTACGGCTTGGCAGGGCTCACGGGGTCGTCACCATGACATACCCCCAAGCAGATTATCGCGGCAACGATCGCGCCTCCCAGAATCTGTGCCGTACGGCTGTCCAACAAGCCGCCGGTCCCAGGCTCGTTTTCGAATCTCGATCCGCACATGTCCGGCCGGCTTGCGTGCTCGCCCGGATGCAGAATTGCATCGGCTGGCACACCTTTTGATTTTTGCAGCGTCGCGCCGTGGGTATGAATCTTTACTTCGTTTTTCGAAACCGAAACCGTTACTGTGCCGCGGGCATCGGTTACGTCATACCCAGTGCGGTCGGAATTCACTGGACTGATCGTGACACAGCCCACGATCACTTCCATTTCGCGCGCTGTATCGAGCTGAATAGTGCCGTGATCCAGAGCTAAAGTGAGACCCTGAAACTGCATCATGGTTTCGGGCAGGATCAGAACACTGGACCCTTCGACTTCAATTCTCGCAACATGTCCGGCCTGGGTTTGCACCAGCGAGTCGGGGAAAATCGCCGCAACGTTTGGAGCCTGCACCTCATTCAGCCAGGTTCCACCATCGCTGTGGAGCAAGCCACGCGTAGGATCCTGCGCCGCTAATGAGGCCGGCAAGATAAGAATCATCAGCCGGCAAACGAAATGACACCAGCCAGGCAAACACACCTCCGCCCCTGCACATCGGCTTACGCAAGAATAGCGGGTGGCATTCGAGCGGACAATTGACTGCCAGGGTGCCCAATACGCGGTAACCACCTATGGGACTAGCTGGGCGCCGGGGTCATCTCTAGGCTTATCAGTGGGTACCCATGCCTCCGACGCTGGAAGAATGGCCGGCGACAAATCGCGCCCGCGTCCTGCGGGAGAGTCGGCAACGCTGGCTGACTGTTCCTGCGCGGTATTTTGACCAGTTGCTGCGCCATCTTTCCCGCGAAACCACTTCGGGCCGCTTTGTTCCGCAAATGGATGGGCTTCGCTTTATCGCCATTGGCATGGTAGTTCTGTTCCATTTGAACAGCTATCTCATGGCGAAGGCCCCTTTCTATGAGCGAGATGCCGCCGCGCGCGATTGGCTTTGCCGCAGTGCTCTGGTCGGTTTCCATGGCGTTGAACTTTTCTTTGTGATCAGCGGCTTCATTCTTGCACTGCCCTTCGCCGCGCATCGATTAACTGGAGCTCCGGCAGTGAATTTGCGAAAGTATTACCTGCGGCGCCTCACGCGCCTGGAGCCGCCGTACGTAATCACAATTCTTCTTCTCATGCTCGTTGGGTTGTGGTTTTCAACGGGGTCGGCGCCAGACCTGGGGCCTCATCTGGCCGCGAGTCTGTTTTATTTGCATAATTTGATTTACGGCCGCCCCAGCACCGTCCTCGGCGTAGCCTGGTCGCTGGAAATTGAAGTTCAGTTTTACGTTCTGGTGCCCGCTCTGACCCTGCTCTTCGCAATCCGCAGTTCGGGTTTGCGGCGGTTTTTCATCGTCCTCTTTGCAGGGCTGGCGATCATTGCAAACGCGAGACTTGGCCAGTTAGGAACGAGATTTACGCTCTCAATCGCCGGGTATTTGCAATTTTTCCTTGTTGGATTTCTGCTCGCCGATGTTTTTCTGCTGGAATGGAAGACACCGTCGCGGCATCCAATTCTTTGGGATTGTGTCGCCTTACTTGGATGGCCGGCGCTCATGATCTCTTTACAATCGGAGATGCAGACTCGCTGGTTGTTTCCTTTATTGGTCTTCATCCTGTACTGCGCCGCATTCCAGGGCCGTTGGACGAGCCGCGCTTTGTCGCATCGCTTCGTCACTGCTATCGGAGGAATGTGCTACTCGATATACTTAGTGCATTACGCGGTAATCTCTGCCGTGGGCCGCTTCAGCAGATTCATTGGCGCAGTTTTGCCAAATCCGTTGTATTTGCTTCTTCAGTTCGCGATGGTCGGAGCGGCCATTCTAGTGCTATGCGGAGCGTATTTCTGTG
>JASICF010000476.1 GCA_030044775.1 Candidatus Sulfotelmatobacter sp.
ACGCCTCACGGGGCAGGCGTCCGTAGCCCCCCTGCTCAAGAAACTCCAGTTCGAATTTCAGGACCTCAAGAAGATCCCGGTTATCTTTTGGCATAAATACCTCACCCGTTCTGCTTTTAGTTTGCGCCAATCTCGGAGGCGGCTCTGTGATCTCGATCACTCGATACAGTGAACGGCATCACCCGCGAGGTGCACCCAGACTCGGCGAAAAACAGCACATGCCAGATGACTTATGTCACATCTGGGTTCGCGGAGCTTCTCATCGGTAAGAGATCGGCAAATTGCCGTAGCCGATTAACTGGGCGCTCCATGGCCAGACTCATTCCTTCTTGGCCCGCAAGACAGGCAGTCCAGCGTTCCTGTAAAATCGAAGCTCACCATAATTAAGGAGACGGTTAAGAATGCCGGTAGGCGCGAAGATTGCAAAAACAGCAGATCGCAAAAAGGTGATGGACACCAGCAAGAGCACTGCTTGTCCCAAGTGCGGCAAGGAAACTCGTATTGTCAAGCGAGTGAAGGACCGCGAGCGTGGAGTTCCCGGCGGGATTTACATTTCGTGCTCGACGTGCGAGTTTTTCGAGAAGCTATAAGATCTTTACACCGCGACTGTGACCGACGTCTCGGTTCTCGTGACCGGCCGGTATAGCGTATCTCTCTCGATTGGCACGCGTCCGGCGCAGCGGATCAGCCGTTCCAATTCTTCCCGCCGCATTCCCTGCGGCGTAGTCGCTCCGGCGTCGTGATAGATTTTTTCTTCGATAACGGTCCCATCCATGTCATCAGCGCCGAAGCGCAGCGAAATCTGCGCGATCTTCGCCGTCATCATCTGCCAATACGATTTGATGTGCGGGAAGTTATCGAGCACCAGCCGGCTTACTGCGATCTGCCTGATGTCGAGCATGCCGGTGGTCTTCGGCAGGTGCTGTAACGGCGTGTTGTCAGGATGGAACGCCAGTGGAATAAAGGTCTGGAAGCCTCCGGTTTCGTCCTGTAAGCCCCGCAATTTGAGCAGGTGATCGACGCGGTCTTCATCATTTTCGACGTGCCCGTACAGCATCGTCGCGTTGGACTTCAACCCGATCTGATGCGCCAGCTTAGCAGTCTCAAGCCATTGATCGCCATCGATTTTGTGATCGCAGATGATGTGGCGAATGCGGTCGGCAAAAATTTCCGCCCCGCCACCGGGCAGCGAATCCACGCCGGAAGCCTTCAATTGCTCAAGCGTCTCGCGAATCGAAAGCTTCGCCCGCTTGGACAGATATGCAACCTCGACCATGGTGAATGCTTTGAGGTGTACTTGCGGAAAACGCTGCTTCAACCCCGCGCACAGATCGAGGAAATATTGGAACGGCAGATCGGGGTGCAGTCCGCCGACAATGTGAAATTCAGTTACGGCTTCGGAGTACCCCGACGCGGCAGTTTCAAACGCTTCTTCGAGCGCCATGGTGTACGCGCCGGCAGCATCTTTCTTGCGACCGAAGGCGCACAGCCGGCAGGCAGCGACGCAAACATTGGTGGGATTGATGTGACGGTTGACGTTGAAATACGTCTTATCGCCGTGCATGCGCTCGCGAACGTGGTTGGCCATCCAACCTACGGCGAGGATGTCTGCGGTGCGATATAAGGTCAGGGCATCGTCAGCATCGAGCCGTTCGCCTGCGATCACCTTCGCGTGAATCGGCGCGAGGCGCGGGTCGTCAGTTTGAAAGGAATGGGAATGATCCGACATCGGCATCGCTTAAATCATATCCCAGCGTTGCTGCGGAAGTCACCGCGCCCCGTGTACTGCCCTGATCTCTAATCAGAAACAATCGGGCCGTCGAGAATTTATCTTCTTCTTGAATACCGAGAGCGGCCACCAGCTATGGGGCATCCAGTGGCGAGCATCAATCACAACTGGTACTACTACTCCAACGAGGAATAGCAAGAAAACCAGCAGCGGAGCAACATAGTGAAGGAATATTTTCATCGACCTTCCTGCGTTGTAGGAACGCGGACATTCCTCCTGCTTGCAATTACGCCGGACGCGGTCAGACTGGCATCCTGCGGGAGTTCAGAACAACTAATGTGACGGAGCGTTGTTGCAGGAAAGTGATCAGCCTGGCAGTTCCCAGCCTTCATCCTTCATCTTCTTGTTGGTCCAATGCTGCAGCTGCTCGAAGAGGACCGGATCAATCACGGAAAAGCGGAGGCCGACACGCCCCTCATCTCCAAACCAGACGATGCGAGCTTTTGCCTGGAAGATAGCTTCGCTTTCCGGCAGCGGAAAACTGACATCCAGCAGTCCCGTAAAGCGCATCGGTTCGCTCAGATCATCGAGTCCCATGCCGCCAGTGCTGAGGTTTACGCCTTTTACTTGCGTCTCATAGCCCTGCTGGTTTTTCAGGGTAACCATTAAGTCCACGCGGGCGCGGAAAAATTTCTGCTGATCGAGGCTGATTGATCCCAGAGTGTTCGGTAGGTCGCCGGGGTTCACGTTGATGTTGTATTCCTTCAGCTTGCGGCTGAGGGTGCGGCGGGAAATGCCGAGTTGTTCCGCGGCCTGGCTGCGATGGCCGCCGCTGCGCTCGAGCGCGCGAATGATCATTTGCTCTTCCATGCTGTCGAGGTTCCCGACCGGCATGGATGCCGACTGCCGTTGCGCCACCGGATTGCCGGTCATTGCCGCGGTGATTTGCGTTTTGCGAATCTCCGGCTCGCGCGACTCGACCGCAACCCGTGCGATCAGGTTGCGCAGTTCGCGGACATTGCCGAGCCATTGATGCGAAAGCAGGGCTGAAACCGCGTCCGGGGAAAAAGAACTCTTCGGTGACTTCAGCGCGAGAAAGTGCTCTGCTAAAGCGATGATATCTTCCGGCCGCTCCCGCAGCGGAGGCACGCGAAGCTGGAATTGCCCGAGCCGATGAAATAAATCCTGGCGGAAACGTCCAGCGGCAACCGCCCCGTCGAGATCCTGATTGGTCGCGGCTACGATGCGAACATCAACTTCAATTTTGCGATGGCCGCCCAGCCGGTAGAAGGGATACCCATCCAGCACGCGCAGCAGCTTAACCTGGGTTTGCAGTTGCAACTCGCCGATTTCATCCAGAAAGAGCGTGCCTTTGTCGGCGAGCTCGAACAGACCCGGCTTCGAAGCGTCCGCGCCGGTGAACGCACCCTTTTCGTACCCGAACAATTCGCTCTCAACCAAATT
>JASICF010000477.1 GCA_030044775.1 Candidatus Sulfotelmatobacter sp.
GGCAAGCAAAGTGTCGAGCAGGTGCAGCGCACCTTCTGGGCCGAACATGCCGCTACCAGTCCCGAAGTGCGCGGGTTTGCCGAGGATTTGTTCCGCGTGGCGACGGATCGCGTTGCCGAGATCGACAAGCTGATTGAAGGGCACGCGCAGCACTGGCGCATGGAGCGAATGGCGGCCGTGGATCGCAACCTGTTGCGCGCGGGCGTTGCCGAGTTTCTCGCCTATCCCGACACCCCACGAGCCGTCGTGATCAATGAAGCGCTCGAAATTGCCCGAAAGTTCTCCAGCTCCGAGTCCGTGCAGTTCGTCAACGGTGTGCTCGACAGCGTGGCCAAAGACCTGGCCAGAACCGCATGACGCCGAGAGATTCCGGGACGATCGCGCCCTAAACTGCCCGACAACCTTATGGCTTCACTGCGACAAGGTTCATCTGGCAGTTATTCTCGGTATAGCAGAAGCTGTTTGTCGAATTGGCCAGCGGCGGAAATGAAATCTGATCCTCGTCGAAAGCCGCATAGGTATTCACGACGTGGAGCAGGCCGTCGGAGCCGGCAACGTAGATGAGCGAACCGTCGGCGCTCATGCTGGCGATCACCGGAGTCGCGTTGTTCGCCAACGCAATGGCGGAAGAGGCGCGCGTGGTGAAACTGTAGACCAGAATGCCGTTGCGATCGTTCGCCACGATGTAGGCGATCGTCGAGTCGGGCGAGAGGAAGAAATTGACGGGCTGGAAGGTGCCCTGGCCGATGTTGATGTGGATCGGCTGAAAGTATGTGGGCGGAGTGGTGACCGGCGTGACCTGAGCGAGCGTGACTGTCTGCGGGCAAAGGGTTGTGAGAGGCGGCATGGAAGAATTGGTAGCGATGATGTCAATGCCCGTATCGTCGATCCCGAAGAAGAAATCGAGACCAGTCGTATCGAGCGTCGGGATAACGAGGTTTCCCATAGGAACATTGCCGGCGGGAACCATCCTCAAGAACTGAGGAGGCGACGGAAGAAAAGTGGGAGTAGCCGGCGGAGTCAGGGTAACCGCAGAGGCATCGCATGTGTTGTAGATGGCAAAGGTTCCAGGGTAAGTCGTGGGCGCCACGCCGCCTGAGAGTATGGCAAACGATCCGCTCGAGTTGAAAACAATTGAAGTGGCGGGCCCGGGCAGCGTGATCGGCGGGAGCAGATTCAGCAAGGCGGAATAGACATACAGAGAGTTGCCGCCATTGGCCAGAATGAAAGCTTCGAGCCCATCCGGCGAAAACGCCGCGGTGGTCGCGTTGTTGATATTCAAAGCAACATTATTCGACGTGGTAACCGTCGTCGGCGACGAAGAGGTTGATGAGGACTTCGATGACGAAGATGTGGAAGTCGGCGTTGTCGTCGTGGTGGTCACATTCGCGATGTACACCTGATTGGGCGTGGAAACGGTATCGGAGAACACCGCCGAGCCGCCGCTTTGCGAAACACCGATAACTCTCCCTGTAACCACTCCTAACTCGGTGCCGGGAGCCGCCAAGGATGTAAACGCGCTGGTAGTAGTCCCCAGGCTTCCCGGGTTGAGAGACAAAGCGCCATATTGGCTGCCCATATAGGCGCGGTCGCCGGCGGGATCGAACATGAGGGAGTTCGGCGGTGTCGGGATCGGAGTGGATGAGTTCGGAACATTTGTGGTTGTCGGCACGTTGTAAAGACCGACGCTGCACAGGGCCTCACTGTAACAATCCTGGCTAGTGACCAGCACGCTGGTGGCAACAGCGGCGGTCGAAGAAGACCCACTTCCCGAAGATCCGCTGCCTGAAGACCCACTTCCGGAGGACCCGCTGCCACTACCCGATCCGCTACCAGAACCTGAAGATCCACTTCCCGAAGATCCGCTGCCGGAACCCGAGGATCCGCTGCCTGAGCCCGACGTTCCACTGCCCGACGTTCCACTACCTGACGAGCCGCTGCCTGACGAGCCACTACCAGATGACCCGCTGCCCGATGATCCACTGCCAGACGATCCACTCCCCGAAGACCCGCTACCGGAACCCGAGGATCCGCTCCCTGAGCCCGACGTTCCACTGCCTGACGTGGAAGTGGGAGTCACGAGTCCGGAAATCGCGGTGACTGGATAAACCGGTTGAGGAGCGTAGGGGGCAGTGGAACCCACGGGATTAAGCGGCCAGCCAACGTTGCAGGTTGGCGGCGTGCACGATGCAGTTATCGCCGCTGCGCCTGTTTGTGTGGCCGCAATGGTGCAAGGTGATCCAGCAGCACAGCCCACAGTTCCGCCAGCGGTAAGGGCGGCAGGCGAAGATGATACCCAGGTCAGCGGCGCCTTCGGCACAATGCAGCCCTGAACGTCGACCGCAATGGCGGTAATCGTCTCCGATGTTCCCTTCGTGGTTACGAAATTGGTCTCATTGCTAACCTGCTCGCCATTGAGATTGAGCTCCATCGCGATGCATTGCACCGGGCAGGTCGCGAAGAAAAACGCCTGGCTCGAAACTCCGGAAGCGGAGGCGATGATTTGCGTTTCTCCCGGGACACTGGGGCCGGCGGTTGCTTCGTTTGTTGGAACGGCAGGCGTGTTCGTGGTGACCGTGATGATCGGCGTAATCTTGCTTACGTTGCTGTTGACTTCAGTCCAGGTGAATGGGCCAACCGCTGCCGTGATGTCGTTCCCGTTGTCATCCAGTGCCTTGGCCTGTAAGGTCTCAATCTGATTCTGTGAGAAGCAGTTGTTCGGAGAGGGATACACGGGCGAGGGCGTGAAAGTCAGATCGCAGGCAATTGGAAGCGGACCCTGGCTGGGGCACGCTGGCGGCGTCGAATTCACGGGAGCGACGACGCTGACCGTGATATTGGAGATGGGAGGATGGACAAAGATAAGGGTCGGCGCGCTGGTCGCACCCATCGCGGAAGCGGTTACCGAAGCGGTTCCGATTTGCGCAGGCACGCATTTCGAGTACACAGGAGGATCTGCCCAAGTGCCGGCGCAAGCCACACCGGCCGGTGATACATCCACCACGCCGGGATCGCTGGAGGAATAGGTAAATGCCGGAGTGACGGCTGTATTCGAAGCGTTTGTTGCGCTTGCGGTAAATATGACAATCGATCCCACCTGCATGGAGTAACTGACGGAGGGCGTCAGAGTGATTCTGGCGGGAACCGGCGAAGGGCCAGCGGTCTTATGTCCGCCGCAACCCGAAATTAAGAAAATCGGCGCGATCAAGAACCAGGAAGCCACCAATCGCCAGACAGAACGCAACCTTCCCATGCATCCTCTCGCCGCCTCGCGGTGATGTTCCGCGCGTGCGCAGTTTAATGGAATGGAAAACCTGTAGTTTAGTGAACGGAGACGGATTCGGCAAGTTGAGGCGTTTAGCGAGTCGTATCTCAAAATTTACGACACGAACCGTTTAGCGGACGCAAGCGACGCGGCAGTCCGCCGGCGAAATCCAGTAACTCAACCTGCTTCCCCCGCTGTTTTCCTCAGATGCGGAAAGGTAGTGGCTCAGTTTGAAATTTCCACAGCTTTATTGTACGGCCCACGCTTTCCGGGCTTCGGCATCAGCGATTCGCACACCGCAATAAGTTCTTCCAACGTCCAAGCATGATCGCTCAAACCAGATTCCATGGCCGGGGTGACCCGCAGCGTTTGGTGAATCCGAACAAAATTTACGTACATGAAGTGTAGGGCCACAGCATACGCGTGATTGTCGATTTTTTTCGAGAACGCATTCGTGAGCCGCGTGAATCTACGCATGTGCATTCGCATTA